>NZ_CDROCK010000039.1:0-69448 GCF_977020205.1 Pseudomonas sp. AIG
TGCTGTCAACACCTCTTTTTCAACTTCCTTTTGGCTTCGATGAACTGAAGCAACCTGCTGCCGAAACATACATAACTCATTGAATCTCAAGGAGTTTTCCGTTTCGACTGCGCCGGAAGTGGGGCGAATTATAGACATCTGAAATCTGCCGTCAACCGTTAATTTCGCTTTTCTTTCAATCACTTGCAGATTGGTTAAAAAGCGACCAAAAACCTCACATGTAGCTACAAGCACGATCCCTTCTATATAGAAGGGATCATCAGAGCACCCCAGCTGCCTTCAACTCAGCCACCGCACCCGCCCCCAGACCCAGCACACTCTGCAGAACCTCCAGCGTATGCTCACCCAACAAAGGAGGCGCCCGGCGATATTCAACCGGCGTCTGCGACAGACGTATCGGGCTGGCGACTTGGGGCACCATCCCCGCCAATGCATGCGGTAGCTCTATCGCCAAGCCACGCGCTTTCACCTGCGGATCCTCAAAAACCTGCGACAGATCATTGATCGGCCCACATGGCACCCCCGCCTGCTCCAGTTGAGCAACCCATTCAGCAGTAGTCTTGAACACCGTCGCCTGACGAATCAGCGGAATCAACACTGCCCGGTTCGCCACCCGCAACTTATTAGTAGCAAACCGTGGATCGTCAGCCCACTGAGGCTGCCCCGCCACGTCGGCAAACTTGCGAAACTGCCCGTCATTCCCCACGGTAAGAATGAAATCCCCGTCGGCCGTAGGAAAATCCTGATAAGGCACGATGTTCGGATGCGCATTACCCAGGCGCTTCGGTGCGTTGCCTGTGGTCAGATAATTCATCGCTTGGTTGGCCAGGCAAGCCACCTGAACGTCCAGCAACGCCATATCAATGTGCTGGCCGCCACCGTCGTGATCGCGATGGGCCAACGCCGCCAATATGGCCACGGTGGAATACAGACCGGTGAGGATATCCGTCAACGCTACCCCGACCTTGACCGGACCAGCACCCTCATCACCCTCAGGCCGACCAGTCAGGCTCATCAGCCCGCCCAGCCCTTGAATCATAAAGTCATAGCCGGCGCGCTTGGCATACGGCCCGGTCTGACCGAACCCGGTAATCGAGCAATAGATCAAGTTCGGATTGATCGCCTTCAGCGATTCATAGTCCAGCCCATAAGCCGCCAGACCACCGACCTTGAAGTTTTCGATAAGGATGTCCGACTTGGCCGCCAGTTCCCGCACCAGCCGCTGCCCTTCGGGTCGAGTGAAGTCGATGGTCACCGATTGCTTGTTGCGGTTGGCGGACAGGTAATAAGCCGCCTCCGACGTATTCTCGCCGTAAGCGTCCTTAAGGAAGGGCGGCCCCCAAGCGCGTGTGTCGTCACCATTGCCAGGGCGCTCGACCTTGATCACTTCGGCGCCAAGATCGGCGAGGATCTGCCCAGCCCACGGCCCGGCCAATACGCGCGATAAATCCAGTACCCGCAGATGCGACAGCGCGCCCATGGTCGCTCTCCTATTAATAGAACGCCTGCAGACCGGTTTGCGCACGCCCGAGGATCAGCGCGTGGACGTCATGAGTACCTTCATAGGTATTCACCACTTCCAGGTTGACCAGATGACGCGCCACGCCGAATTCATCGGAGATGCCGTTGCCACCCAACATGTCGCGCGCCATACGGGCAATATCCAGCGACTTGCCGCAGGAGTTGCGCTTCATGATCGAAGTGATTTCGACGGCCGCAGTGCCTTCATCTTTCATACGACCCAGACGCAAACAGCCTTGCAGGGCCAGGGTGATCTCGGTCTGCATGTCGGCCAGCTTCTTCTGGATCAACTGAGTAGCAGCCAACGGGCGACCGAACTGCTGACGATCCAGGGTGTACTGGCGAGCGGTGTGCCAGCAAAACTCGGCGGCGCCCAGTGCACCCCAGGAGATGCCGTAGCGCGCGGAGTTCAGGCAGGTGAACGGACCTTTCAAGCCACGCACGTCCGGGAAGATGTTCTCTTCCGGCACAAACACATTGTCCATGACGATCTCACCGGTGATCGATGCACGCAGGCCAACCTTGCCGTGAATCGCCGGAGCGCTCAGGCCTTTCCAGCCCTTCTCCAGTACGAAACCACGGATGTCGCCGGCATCGTCCTTGGCCCAGACCACGAACACGTCGGCGATCGGGCTGTTGGTGATCCACATCTTCGCGCCGGTCAGGCTGTAGCCGCCGTCGACTTTGCGTGCACGGGTGATCATCGCGCCCGGGTCGGAACCGTGGTTCGGCTCGGTTAGACCGAAGCAGCCGATCCATTCGCCGGAAGCCAGTTTCGGCAGGTATTTCTGTTTCTGTGCTTCGGTACCGAACTCGTTGATCGGCACCATGACCAAGGAGGACTGCACGCTCATCATCGAACGATAGCCAGAGTCGACACGCTCCACTTCGCGAGCAATCAGGCCGTAGCTGACATAGTTGAGGCCGCTGCCGCCGTACTGCTCAGGAATGGTCGCGCCCAACAGGCCGACTTCACCCATTTCGCGGAAGATCGCCGGATCAGTTTTCTCATGACGGAAGGCTTCGAGGACACGCGGTGCGAGGCTCTGTTGAGCGAACTGCTCGGCGGTGTCGCGGATCATGCGCTCTTCTTCGGTGAGCTGTTGATCCAGCAGCAGGGGATCGATCCAGTTGAAGCTAGCTTTACCGCCCATGAGTGTGTCCTCGCAAATCGGGTGAATTAACGTGGCATTGATCCTAGGCGCGGTTCGCCGTCGCGGCAAACGAGGATTTCGCATTCTGTTGTGCTAATTTCTCACTCCGAAACGTCGCGAAATGCCTTTTATGCGGCGCATTAGTGAGGTTGATGTACATGCGCAGGAAGATCCCCAGCACCACCGCTCTGATCAGCTTCGAAGCCGCCGCACGCCACGAGAGCTTTACCCGCGCTGCCGAAGAACTTTCCCTCACTCAAGGCGCCATTTGCCGACAGATCGCCAGCCTTGAGGAGTTCCTTAGCGTGGAACTGTTCCGACGCTCGCGACGCGGCGTGAAACTGACCGAAGCAGGACTTTCCTACAGCCGGCGGGTCGCAACACAACTTGATGCGGTTGAGCGCGACACCCTCTCAGTGATGGGCCAGCAAGGCACGAATGTGATCGAACTCGCGGTGGTGCCTACCTTCGGCACGCAATGGCTGCTGCCGCGCCTCAAGGATTTCCAGCTCAAGCACCCGGAAGTCACGGTCAACCTGACCAACCGCACCCGGCCCTTCCTGTTTGCCGATACCGAATTCGACGCGGCGATCTACTTCGGCGATGCCGACTGGTCGGGTACCGAATCCCACAGATTGATGGGCGAAAATCCGATGCCTGTGTGCAGCCCCGCCCTACTCGGCAACAAGACCCACCTGACCGCCGACGCCATCGCTGAACTGCCGCTGTTGCAACAGACCACGCGACCCTATGCCTGGCGCCAGTGGTTCAACTCGCAACACCTGAATATCCCCCGCGACATGACAGGCCCGCGCTACGAGCTATTCTCCATGCTCGCCCAAGCGGCCATGCACGACATGGGCATTGCGCTGATTCCACCGTTCCTGATCCAGCGTGAACTGGCCGAGAACCGTCTGGTGATTGCCAACCCGCAGGCGCTCTCCAGCATCAAGGCCTATTACCTGATGATTCCCGAGCGAAAGGTCGAATCAGCGTCATTGAAAGCATTTCGTGACTGGCTGGTAACTCAGGCGCAGAGCTACAGCCTAGAAGGATAAAGGCTTTCATGGATATCTAACCCCGTAGTCAGGAAACCCAAAGCCCTACAGATATAAGTATTTGTCGCAATTGAACAGACTGTATCCGAAAGTCGTACAGACGTCCCACAAGCGCCTGACTACGTGGCTTTGAGCCTTCATGGACGACACATTACTGCCTATTCACGCCACCGATGAGAAATTTTTCCATAATCGGCCAGAATCCTTACAAGGCACGGCCTGCAAGGGATTCAGCCGGCCATCTGCGACATTCGGTCACGGCATGACTTGTAGTTAATTTTCCGTCACCCGTCATAATCCCTTGAAGGGCATAAAGTTCGCCTGCAAAATGCCGCGCCCCGCCCTGATTTGGCGGGATCGTGCTGATCGGCCGCCCCAGTCGCACCATCCGTAGTGCATGGGTTTACTCAATAAGATCACGCAGGAGATTTGACGTGCACATTGGTGTTCCTCTCGAAACCCAGACCGGTGAAACACGGGTTGCTGCAACCCCGGAAACCATTAAAAAGCTGATCAGCCAAGGTCATAAGGTCACTGTGCAAACCGGCGCCGGCGTAAAAGCCAGTGTGGTCGACAGTGCCTATGAAGCGGCAGGCGCAACCATTGGCAGTGCCAATGACGCGTTTGGCGCCGAGCTGATTCTCAAAGTGGTCGCCCCGAGCGATGCCGAACTGACGCTGATCAAGCGCGGCACGGTGCTGGTGGGCATGCTCAACCCGTTCAACAACGAAACCATCGCGAAGATGGCCGAGTGCGGCATTACCGCGTTCGCCCTCGAAGCGGCGCCGCGCACCTCGCGCGCGCAGAGTCTCGATGTGTTGTCGTCGCAGGCGAACATTGCCGGCTATAAGGCCGTGTTGCTGGCCGCTCACCACTACCCACGCTTCATGCCGATGTTGATGACGGCCGCGGGCACCGTGAAAGCGGCGCGCGTGCTGATTCTCGGCGCCGGTGTGGCCGGGTTGCAGGCGATCGCCACGGCGAAACGCCTGGGTGCGGTGATCGAAGCGTCCGACGTGCGTCCGGCGGTAAAAGAGCAGATCGAATCCCTCGGCGCCAAGTTCGTCGACGTACCTTACGAGACCGATGAAGAGCGTGAATGCGCCGTCGGTGTCGGCGGTTACGCGCGACCAATGCCGGTGAGCTGGATGCAGCGTCAGGCCCAGGCCGTGCACGAGCGCGCCAAACAGGCCGACATCGTCATCACCACCGCGTTGATTCCGGGCCGCAAGGCACCGACGCTGTTGAGCGCGGACACCGTGGCGCAGATGAAACCGGGTTCGGTGGTCATCGACCTCGCGGCGGCTCAGGGCGGCAACTGCCCGCTGACCGTGGCTGATCAGGTCGTGGTCGAGAATGGCGTGACCATTTGCGGCCCGACCAATCTGGCCGGCGAAGTCGCTGCAGACGCTTCGGCACTGTACGCACGCAACCTGCTGGACTTCCTCAAGCTGGTCTTCACCAAAGAAGGTCAGTTCGACGTCAACCTCGAAGACGACATCGTCGCCGCGTGCCTGATGTGCCGCGACGGCCAAGTCATCCGCAAAAACGCCTAAGCAGGGATTCAGACGATGGAAGAGCTTATCTCCCCCGGTATCTACAACCTGATCATCTTCGTGCTGGCGATTTATGTCGGTTACCACGTGGTCTGGAACGTTACACCTGCGCTGCACACGCCGTTGATGGCGGTCACCAACGCCATTTCGGCGATCGTGATCGTCGGCGCCATGCTCGCTGCTGCACTGACCGTCACGCCGCTGGGCAAAACCATGGGCACCCTCGCCGTGGCACTGGCGGCGGTCAACGTGTTCGGTGGCTTTCTGGTCACCCGCCGCATGCTTGAGATGTTCAAGAAGAAAGCCCCGAAAGTAAAAGAAGAGGCGCCGAAGTAATGAGCATGAATCTCGTCACGACGCTCTACCTGATCGCGTCGATCTGCTTTATCCAGGCCCTCAAAGGCCTGTCGCACCCGACCACCTCGCGGCGCGGCAACCTGTTCGGCATGCTCGGCATGGCCTTGGCCATTCTGACTACCGTCGGCCTCATCTATAAGCTCGGCGCTGAGCTCGCGACTGCCGGTATCGGCTACGTGATCGTTGGCCTGCTGGTCGGCGGTACTGCCGGTTCGATCATGGCCAAACGCGTTGAAATGACCAAGATGCCGGAACTGGTCGCCTTCATGCACAGCATGATCGGCCTCGCGGCAGTGTTCATCGCGATCGCCGCGGTGGTTGAGCCGCAATCGCTGGGCATCGTTAAACAACTGGGCGACTCGATTCCGGCGGGCAACCGTCTGGAGCTGTTCCTCGGCGCAGCCATCGGTGCGATCACCTTCTCCGGTTCAGTGATTGCGTTCGGCAAGCTGTCGGGCAAGTACAAGTTTCGCCTGTTCCAGGGCGCACCCGTACAGTTCACTGGTCAACACAAGCTGAATGCTGTGCTGGGTCTGGCCACGTTGGCACTCGGCCTGACCTTCATGCTCACCGGCAACCTCACTGCGTTCGCGCTGATGCTGGCGCTGGCGTTCGTGATGGGCGTGCTGATCATCATCCCGATCGGCGGCGCGGACATGCCGGTCGTGGTGTCGATGCTCAACAGCTATTCGGGCTGGGCGGCGGCGGGTATCGGTTTCTCGCTGAACAACTCGATGCTGATCATTGCCGGTTCCTTGGTGGGTTCGAGCGGCGCGATCCTCTCGTACATCATGTGCAAGGCGATGAACCGTTCCTTCTTTAATGTACTGCTCGGCGGTTTCGGCAACACGGCTGATGCTGGCCCGGCCGGCGCGAAAGAAGCTCGTCCGGTGAAATCCGGTTCAGCTGATGACGCAACCTTCCTGCTGACCAACGCTGACACCGTGATCATCGTCCCGGGTTACGGCTTGGCAGTAGCGCGTGCGCAGCATGCGCTGAAGGAGCTGACCGAGAAGCTGACCCACCGTGGCGTGACCGTGAAGTATGCGATCCACCCGGTTGCCGGCCGTATGCCGGGGCACATGAACGTTCTGCTTGCCGAGGCCGAAGTGCCTTACGATCAGGTGTTCGAGATGGAAGACATCAACTCCGAGTTCGGCCAGGCCGACGTGGTGCTGGTGCTCGGCGCGAACGACGTGGTCAACCCTGCGGCGAAGAACGATCCGAAATCGCCGATTGCCGGCATGCCAATCCTCGAAGCGTTCAAGGCCAAGACCATCATCGTCAACAAGCGCTCGATGGCCAGCGGCTATGCCGGTCTGGACAACGAACTGTTCTACCTGGACAAGACCATGATGGTTTTCGGCGACGCGAAGAAGGTCATCGAAGACATGGTCAAAGCGGTCGAGTAATTCCCCGCTGCAAGACCAAACGCCCCGACCTGTCGGGGCGTTTTTGTTTGCGTAAACAGTCGGACAATTTGCCGCGTTGTTGCAGATCCAGTAACGGTGTTTTACTTGAAACCCGCTGAATAGACGCCTCGTTTGCGACCTTGGTAGCGGGACAGGCGCCCGTCAAATTCACTAGACTGCGCATCCTGCTACTCGCTTCCCGAGATAATAATCCATGTACCGTGACCGTATTCGCCTGCCTTCGTTGTTGGATAAAGTGATGAGCGCCGCCGACGCAGCCGCTCTGATTGAGGACGGCATGACCGTCGGCATGAGCGGATTTACCCGTGCCGGCGAAGCCAAAGCCGTCCCTCATGCACTGGCCGAGCGGGCCAAGGTCACGCCGCTGAAGATCAGCCTGATGACCGGCGCCAGCCTGGGCAACGACCTCGACAAGCAACTGACCGAAGCCGGCGTGCTGTCGCGGCGCATGCCGTTCCAGGTCGACAGCACCTTGCGCAAGGCAATCAACGCCGGCCAGGTGATGTTCATTGACCAGCATCTGTCGGAAACCGTCGAGCAACTGCGCAACCAGCAGCTGAAGCTGCCGGACATCGCGGTCATCGAAGCCGTGGCGATCACAGAACAAGGCCACATCGTGCCGACCACCTCGGTGGGTAACTCGGCGAGTTTCGCGATTTTCGCCAAACAGGTGATCGTCGAGATCAACCTGGCGCACAACGCCAACCTCGAAGGCTTGCACGACATCTATATCCCGACCTACCGCCCGACGCGCACGCCGATCCCGCTGGTAAAAGTCGACGACCGCATCGGCAGCACCGCGATTCCGATTCCGCCGGAGAAGATTGTCGCCATCGTTATTACGCAGCAGTCGGATTCGCCGTCCACCGTGTCAACGCCGGACGTGGATACCAACGCCATCGCCGAGCACCTGATCACCTTCTTCAAACAGGAAGTCGACGCCGGGCGCATGACCAACAAGCTCGGCCCGTTGCAGGCCGGCATCGGCAACATTGCCAACGCGGTGATGTGTGGCTTAATCGATTCGCCGTTCGAAGACCTGACCATGTACTCCGAAGTGTTGCAGGATTCGACCTTCGACCTGATCGACGCCGGCAAGCTGAGTTTTGCTTCGGGCAGTTCGATCACCCTGTCGGAGCGCCGCAACAGCGACGTGTTCGGCAATCTCGAGAAGTACAAAGACAAACTGGTGCTGCGTCCGCAGGAGATCTCCAACCACCCGGAAGTGGTTCGTCGTCTGGGCATTATCGGGATCAATACGGCGCTGGAGTTCGACATCTATGGCAACGTCAATTCCACTCACGTCTGCGGCACGCGGATGATGAATGGCATCGGCGGTTCCGGTGACTTTGCGCGCAACGCGCACCTGGCGGTGTTCGTGACCAAATCGATCGCCAAGGGCGGCGCGATTTCCAGCGTGGTGCCGATGGTCAGCCACGTTGACCACACCGAGCATGACGTCGACATTCTGGTGACCGAGGTCGGCCTGGCGGACCTTCGCGGCCTGGCGCCACGGGAGCGCGCGCGGGTGATCATCGATAACTGTGTGCACCCGGACTTCCGCCAGGCGCTCAACGATTACTTCACGGCGGCTTGTGCAATCGGTGGTCACACCCCGCACATCCTGCGGGAAGCGTTGAGCTGGCACATGAATCTGGAAGAAACCGGGCGCATGCTCGCTGTCTGATTCGCACAGATAAACCGCTGACGCAAATACAGTTTGCGGCAGCGGACCTTCGCAAGCCTCAAACCTGACAAAAACTGTACTGCTGTACCGGTCATTTCCTACAGGCTTTGCCTACATTTTCGAGTGAATGGAGCAAAAATGCACCACCTCAGTGCAGACAGGTACAGTTTGCTCAATTTTGACCCGTACACCCCCTATAAACAGTTAACTGGTCACTCACAATACAGTTGAACTGTATCTAGAGAGACTTGGCAAACGAGAGGATCATGGGCACCAGTCAAACCACTACCTGATCCCGCCACAAGCGGAAGGATGTCAACCATGGAACGTACACTCAGTTCCGAACTGTTCTTCGAAGACAAAGCTGTAAACACCCAGGCTTCCCTGCCTCTGCGCGTTATCGCCAACCTGATGTTGTGGCAGCGCCGCATCTCCAGCCGCCATCAACTGGCTCGTCTGGATTCGCGTTTGCTGGCTGACGCCGGTATCAGCGAAGCACAACGCTACGAAGAGCTGAGCAAGCCGTTCTGGCGCTAAGTAGCGTCGCTGGCTCTGGTCGTTAGACCCACCGCCAGCAACCCGAATTGAACAAGCAAAACCCGTCGTGGGAAACCACGACGGGTTTTGTCGTTTTCGGCATTGGAAAATCCCGATACACCTATACATACCTTCGACAGATACAGTTTCAAATAATCACGATCTGAACCAGTACAATTTCACTCGGGTGTATCTGCATCTTTGTCTGCGACAGGCTCAACATGACCTTCCGCCTTCACTGGTAAACGGAATACGCCATGAATGACTTACAGGATGTTTCAGTGATTTTCAGCCAACCGGCTGTTCGCCCCAGCACTCTGCGGCGCCTGTTTCACGGCCTCTGGGACAGCCTGGAGCGCGCCAGAACGCGGCGCCTGCTCTCTCAACTCGATAATCGTGATCTCGCTGATCTCGGCCTCAGCCACGCCGACCGCGTGAATGAACTGGATAAACCCTTCTGGCGCTAGCATTCTGCCCACTGTGCGAAAGTCGCCTGTCGGCCTAATATCCACGCAGAACGTGGCGAATGCTGTGTCACTGGCGTCTGACTCCTCAGATACCGAGCCACCTCTCTCTACGGTTTATCCACAGGAGTTACACCATGTCCCGTCTTCGTCTGCTCAGTGCTGCCGCCTTGCTGGCCGTGGCTGCCAACGCCAGCGCCACCAGTTTCATCGTCACCACCGACGCTGTTGTCGGTGCGCTGAAATCCTCGTCCGACGCGACTTCCGACGTCACCTCGTCCTTCCGTGACGACAAAATCGTTCTTGCCGCCCGTGACGACGCTGCCAGCTTCGTGGCCAGCGAAGGCGAAATCCGTGGCGTGAAACTGGAAAGCGCGCTGGATCACATCCGTCACCAGGCGCCACAACTGCAAGCCACTGACGCACAGCTGGCTCAAGCTATTCTGACGATCTAAGCGACAGACACGATTCGGGACACGCCGGGCGTGTCCCGATGTTTCGGCGCTGGCTCTGGCCCGGGCATTGCGCTAGCCTTTGGGCTCGCCAACAGTTACCGAGTCCAATGCGCTTTCTTCCAAATCTGCTGATCCCTTCCTTATTGTTCACCGCCTGCGGGGCGACGTCCGTCGATGCCTTCGATGCCTTCAATGCGTCGACCCAAGGCACCGTCGTCAGTGGTTACGCCACCAGCATGGTGTCTTCTGCGCCTTTCGACCGTAAACTGCTGCTCGCCGCCCACGATGACGCGGCCGCATTTGTTGCCAGTGACGGTGAATGGCGAGGTGCTCGCCTGGAATCCGCGCTGCATTACTTGCGCAAAACCCGGCCGAAACTTCATGTCAGCGACCTTGAACTGGCAGAAGCAATTCTCGTCCAATAGTTATCCTGTACCCCCAGTTATCCTTGCCCTTCCGGAGTCGTTCCATGCGTAGCCCGCTGATTGCTGCCGCCCTTGGCCTGTTTTTGTTGGCCGACGTGGCCCAGGCACACACCCTGGTAGCCACCAGTAACATCATCGTTCGTGCCTCCCAGCGCACTATCGATTTCACCTCCGACACCACCACGTCGATTCGCGATTCGAAAATCATCCGCGAAGCCCACGACGACGCTGCCAGTTTCGTAGCGTCCAATGGTGATATCCGTGGCGCACACCTGGAAGCCGCGCTCAATACCTTGCGCACTCGCGTACCGGAAGCGCGCGACGCCAGCGACCAAGTTCTCGCCGAAGCCATCCTCGCACTGTGAAGTCACTCGGCACCTGGCTGCTGGCCGGGGCGTTGTTGCTGTTGGGCAACAGCGCCCACGCCAGCCTGCAATTGCGGCTCAAGGCCGACGGTCTGAGCCCCGCCCAACAACAGGCCAGCCAGGCGCTGATCGATGAGGCGATGCAAAAACTGCCGCCGAGTTTTATCGAGCGGCTGGATCGGCGCATCGATGTCGGCTGGACCGACGACATGCCCAGCAACGCCTACGGCCAGGCCACGCTGGTGGCCGAACTCGATCTGAATCGCAAACTGCTCGCCGGTCTCACGGATGGCAGCGCCGCCAAAGAAAAAACCAATCGCCCCCACGGCACTGTGCGTCAGGAATTGCTCGCCACGGTGCTGCATGAAATCACCCACATTTATGACCGCGCGCGCTTGTGGCCGGACGCCGAGCGCACGCTGATTCAGCGTTGCACCCGCCGTTTCGACAGCGCCGGGCTGATCGGTATTCCCGACGAGTGTCGCGGCCAGAACGGCCGGCGCTTCACCCTCAGCGATGATCCGCGCCTGCTCGACCTCGCCGGTTGGCAGCAATACGTTGGTCGTCGCGGTGAGCGCGAGCAGCACAATCGGCAAATCGCCCGCAGTCCGGACCTGTACGAAATCTCCAGCCCGAAGGAGTTCGTCGCGGTCAACATGGAGTATTTCCTCCTCGACCCGAGTTATGCCTGCCGCCGCCCGGCGCTGTATCGCTATTACCAGCAGCACTTCGGCTGGGCGCCACCGGCCAAGGACACCTGCAGCAAGACCTTCGCCTTCCTCAATGCCGGCAACGACTTCGCCAAGCAACCCTTGGGGCAGGTCGATCCCGAGCGGGTGTATGCCGTCGACTATCTGCTGGCCGAGGCCAATCAGAACTGGGTCAGCCGCTGGGGCCACAGCATGTTGCGCCTGGTGATCTGCGCACCGGGGCGCCCGCGCGGGCCGGATTGCCGACTCGATCTGGACCAGCATCTGGTGTTGTCCTACCGCGCCTTTGTCGGCGATGTACAGCTGTCGAGCTGGGACGGCCTGGTCGGCAAATACCCGTCGCGCCTGTTCGTGTTGCCGCTCGCGCAGGTCATCGACGAATACACCAAGACCGAATTGCGCAGCCTCGCCTCGGTGCCGCTGAACCTGTCCCGCGACGAGATCGAAGGCGTGGTCGAACACGCCGCCGAAATGCACTGGAGTTATGACGGCAACTACTTCTTCCTTTCCAACAACTGCGCGGTAGAAGGCCTGAAGCTGTTGCGCAGCGGCAGTAACAACAATCAGTTCGTCGGACTGGACAGCATCATGCCCAACGGCTTACTGGAAGTAATGAAGGGCCGTGGTCTGGCGGACACCAGCGTGCTGGATGATGCGAAAGAAGCGCTGCGTCTGGGTTATCGCTTCGACTCGTACCGCGATCGCTATCAGGCGATGTTTGATGTATTGAAAAAGCAGTTGCCGATCAAACAGACCACCGTTGAGGAATGGCTGTCGCTCACCGCAGAAGAACGTCGTGAGTGGTTTGAGCGCGCCGACTTGCGCACCAGCGCCGCCCTGCTTTTGTTGGAGCAGGCGAGTTATCGACGCCAGTTGTTGCTGGCTCAGGATGAGGTCAAGCAACGCTACCTCGGTGCGCGGGAGTTGGAAAACGGCGGCATGGACAAGGCCAACGCGACCTTGCAGGAAATCCTCGCTAACAGCGGGTTCCTCAGCCGTCCGGCAGAATTGCTCGACGCCAAGGGTTACGGACTACCGCAGCCGACAGAGTTCACTCGACTGGAAGCGGAGAGCAGTCAGCGGCAGAAGAAGTTGCTGGCACTGTCCGGTGATCTGGACGCAGAAGTGCGCAAGTTGCTGGAGCCCAAGCGGGCCGCCGAAATTGCGGCCAGTGAGGAGAATGTGAAGCAGATCGGCGCGCATCTGCGCAAACTGCACAAGGCCTCCGGCGGACTGGAGCTGCCCTGAAAAAAGACCGCAGCCATTGGCTGCGGTCTTTTTTATTGCCTGCCGATCAATACAAAACGCCATCGAGAATTTCGTAAACGATCCCGCTGCCCACCGCGATCAGCACGATGTCGCCCCCAGCGCGGCGCCATTCATAACCCGGGTACACCGGCAAACGACCCAACGCGCGACTATCCAGACGCTCGCCGTAATAGCCGTGCGGCAATGGCCGCCCACGCTCCAGATGAATGCCCGGAGGTGGCGGCGCACCGCGCACAAAGTAGCCATGATTGTCACGAATGGTCTGACGCACCGGGCCGAAGTCGTGCGGCGGCGGGCCACCTCGATGATCATTTTGCGGACCACGGTGATCATCACCGTGATTGTCGCCGCGGTTATCGTGCTGGCCCTGCTGTGGGCCGCCGTGGTCGTGATCGTCGCGCGGATCAGCGCTGGCCAGCAGCGGAGTCGCACTGATCAACAGCACGCCCAGTCCGGCCATCAGACGTTTCGGCATTTTCATCGGGTCTTTCCTCACGGCACAAACAGCAAAAAGGGATTCAGAACGTGGTTCTGAATCCCTCGGTCTTGCTCAATTAGTCTGTGCCGCGAGGCGCTAATTCCTCTGTATCAGGAACTTTACCTTCAGCTGACGCGGGCCTTACGCACGCCTTCGGAGAGTGCCGAGCACAGGCTCAAAACGCCGTCGACGGCTTGCGCTGGCGTCGTCGCGTTGGCGATGTGATCGATCAACGCCGAGCCCACCACAACACCGTCAGCCAGACGCGCGATGGACGCCGCTTGCTCTGGAGTGCGGATGCCGAAACCGATGCTGATCGGCAGATCGGTATGACGACGCAAACAGGTCACCGCCTCTTCGACGTGCTCCAGGGTTGCTGCACCGGCACCGGTCACACCGGCCACCGACACGTAGTAAACGAAACCGGAGCTGCCATTGAGCACTTTCGGCAGACGCGCATCGTCTGTGGTCGGCGTGGTCAGGCGGATAAAATCCAGACCCGCAGCCTGCGCCGGGTCGCACAGCTCGGCGTTGTGCTCCGGCGGCATGTCGACCACGATCAGACCGTCGACGCCAGCCTCTTTCGCATCAGCGATGAAACGCGGCACGCCATACATGTGGATCGGGTTGAAGTAGCCCATCAGCACCAGCGGCGTGTCGCTGTTGCCTTCGCGGAATTCACGAACCATTTGCAGGGTTTTCACCAGGTTCTGCTTGGCGCCCAAGGCACGGATGTTCGCCAGTTGAATCGCCGGGCCGTCGGCCATCGGGTCGGTGAACGGCATGCCCAGCTCGATCACGTCGGCACCGGCACCCGGCAAACCTTTGAGGATCGCCAGCGAAGTGTCGTAGTCCGGATCACCGGCGGTGACGAAGGTCACCAGCGCGGCGCGGTTCTGTTCTTTGAGGTCGGCAAAACGGCTTTGCAGGCGGCTCATCAGTGTTTCTCCTGCTTAGACTGTTCCATATGGTGCATGACGGTCTGCATGTCTTTGTCGCCACGGCCGGACAGGTTGACCACCATCAGGTGATCCTTCGGCAGCTTCGGTGCACGTTTGAACACTTCAGCCAAGGCGTGGGCGCTTTCCAGGGCAGGGATGATCCCTTCCAGGCGGCAGCATTTGTGGAACGCATCCAGAGCTTCGTCGTCAGTCACCGAGGTGTATTGAACGCGGCCGATGTCATGCAACCAGGCGTGCTCCGGGCCAATGCCTGGGTAGTCGAGGCCGGCGGAAATCGAGTGGGCGTCGATGATCTGGCCATCGTCGTCCTGCAGCAGGAAGGTGCGGTTACCGTGCAACACACCCGGAACACCGCCATTGAGGCTCGCCGCGTGCTTGCCGGTTTCGATGCCGTAACCGGCGGCTTCAACGCCGATGATCTCAACGCTCTTGTCGTCGAGGAACGGGTGGAACAAGCCCATCGCGTTGGAACCGCCACCGATGCACGCCACCAGGCTGTCCGGCAGACGACCTTCCTGCGCTTGTAACTGATCACGGGTTTCCTTACCGATCACGGCCTGGAAGTCGCGAACCATCGCTGGGTATGGATGTGGGCCGGCCACGGTGCCGATCAGGTAGAAGGTGTTGTCGACGTTGGTCACCCAGTCACGCAGGGCTTCGTTCATCGCGTCTTTCAGAGTGCCGGTACCGGCAACCACCGGAATCACTTCAGCGCCCAGCAGTTTCATACGGAAGACGTTGGCCTGCTGACGTTCGATGTCAGTGGTGCCCATGTAGATCACGCAGTCCAGGCCGAAACGTGCGGCGACGGTGGCAGTGGCCACGCCGTGCATGCCGGCGCCGGTCTCGGCGATGATGCGTTTTTTGCCCATGCGCCGCGCCAGCAGGATCTGGCCGATGCAGTTGTTGATCTTGTGCGCGCCGGTGTGGTTCAGCTCTTCGCGCTTGAGATAAATTTTCGCGCCGCCGCAAAACTCGGTCAGACGCTCAGCGAAATACAGCGGGCTTGGACGTCCGACGTAATCACGCTGGAAGTAGGCCAATTCTTCTTTGAACGCCGGATCTTCCTTGGCCGCTTCGTATTCGCGGGCCAGATCGAGGATCAACGGCATCAGGGTTTCCGCCACGTAGCGGCCACCGAACGAGCCGAACAGGCCGTTATCGTCCGGGCCGTTACGCAGATTGGAAGTGTTCGAAGTCTGGGTCATGAGTCGCTCCAGGTGAATTCGGGTCAAGAGACAATGACGACCACTCTACCCCTGACCTTCCAGGCTGAAAACCGATAAGATCGCCACAACCTGTCAGGAAAACTCACAGATACCATGAGCCACGACCTTCCTCCGCTGAACGCCCTGCGCGCCTTTGAGGCGACCGCCCGTCTGAACAGCGTCAGTCAGGCTGCCGAGCAGCTGCACGTTACCCATGGCGCGGTCAGTCGTCAGCTCAAGGTGCTGGAAGAGCACTTGGGCGTCAGCCTGTTCGTCAAGGATGGACGCGGCTTGAAACTCACAGATGCCGGCATGCGTTTGCGTGATGCCAGTGGCGAGGCGTTTGATCGCTTGCGCAGTGTTTGCGCTGAATTGACGCAAAGCACGGCGGATGCGCCGTTTGTACTCGGCTGCTCTGGAAGCCTGCTGGCGCGCTGGTTTATTCCGCGTTTGGGGCGATTGAATGCCGATCTGCCGGATTTGCGTTTGCATCTATCGGCGGGTGAAGGCGATCTCGATCCAAGACGTCCGGGGCTGGATGCTTTGCTGCTGTTCGCCGAACCACCATGGCCTGCAGACATGCAGGTCTATGAACTGGCCGCGGAACGCATCGGTCCGGTCATGAGTCCGCTGTTTAGCGGTTATCAGCGCCTGCAAACCGCGCCAGCCTCAGCGCTGCTCAGTGAACCATTGCTGCACACCACCTCGCGGCCACAAGCCTGGCCGACCTGGGCACAGCAAAACCACCTCGACGCGAAAGCGTTGAAGTCAGGGCAGGGTTTCGAGCATTTGTATTACTTGCTGGAAGCAGCAGTGGCAGGCCTTGGCGTGGCCATCGCGCCGGAGCCGCTGGTAACAGAAGATTTGAAGGCCGGTCGCCTGGTTGCGCCGTGGGGCTTCTGTGAAACCCCGGCGCAACTGGCGTTGTGGCTACCCAAGCGCGCCGCAGACGGCCGCGCCCGGCAACTGGCGCAATGGCTCAAGAACGAGCTGCGCCAGAGCGATCACTCGCCGCGCTTGAACAGCAAGTAAGCCGCGAGCAAGCCGAGCGCACCAACTGCGACGCCGGCCGTCGTCCACGGATGTTCCTGCGCGTAATCACGGGTAGCAATCCCCGTTTCGCGGGTTTTAACCTTGACTTCTTCATAGGCATCGCTGAGCAGGTGACGCGAATGTTTCAGCGCACTTTCGGCATTGCTTTTCAGCGCCTTGAGGGTCTTGCGCGACTCGTCCGAAGCGTCGTCCTTCAGACTTTCCAACGACTTGAGCAGACTCTCGATCTCGGCTTCCATGCTTTGCAACGAGGCTTTACGTAAAGAGGTGTTGGCCATGGTGGCTCTCCTGCATTGGTGATGAGTGGCGTGTGTTGGTTGGGACTTCAGCGGTTTGAGAAAGTGCAGAAAATCTGAACTTCGCCTGCACGAAGCCACCGAAATCAACAGTGCAGATTCACTGCTAGTCTCAATTCCACACGCCAAGGAGATCGTTATGAGTGACCATCACACGTACAAGAAAGTCGAGCTGGTCGGTTCGTCCGCCAGCAGCATCGAAGACGCCATCAACAACGCGCTGGCCGAAGCCAACAAGAGCATCAAGCACCTTGAGTGGTTTGAAGTGGTCGACACCCGTGGCCACATCAAGGACGGCAAGGCTGCGCACTTTCAGGTGACGCTGAAAGTCGGCTTTCGCATTGCCAGTAGCTGAGTTTGGTCTAGTCTTCTGAACTTGCGCGCTGGCCGAGTGCCATAGGAATGGCAAAGCGCTACAGGGTGAGTGCATCGGGTGAACGCTCGATGCCCGCCTCTTTTAATCCGACCAGGGAGTGCGACCGATGAAGAAGTTCATGTTGGCAGTAGGTTTGTTGAGCCTTGCGGGTGGTGCGTTTGCTGCCGGTAAGCCATGTGAAGAGTTGAAAAGCGAGATTGCGGCGAAGCTGGATGCCAAGGGCGTTTCCGGGTATTCGCTGGAGATTGTTGATAAGGGCGCGGCCGCTGACGGCAAGGTCGTTGGCAAATGTGAAGGTGGCGCCAAGGAAATCGTCTACAAGCGTGGTTGATTGCGCCTGAAATACAAAAGCCGACGTGAAGGCGTCGGCTTTTTTGTTTCCGGGATTTGGGATTTTTGGTGGATTTGAAATCGAACCCCCTCACCCCAGCCCTCCCGAAACGTCGGACCGCCCCCAAGGGGTAGAGGGGAAAGGGAGCAGATCGGGGGCTCTTCGAAACCTGAGTTCGACTGGATATTTCAGGTCGGCGCATCTCGAACATTCAACCCGGTCAGTCCCCTCTCCCTCCGGGAGAGGGCTAGGGTGAGGGGCTTTTCAGCCCTTCATGACCTGCGCCAACAATTCGTACGAATGCACGCGATCAGCATGCTCATACAGATCACTGGTGAAAATCAGCTCATCCGCCTGGGTCTGCTCAACCAGCACCTCCAGCTTGGCGCGAATCTTCTGCGGGCTGCCGACCATCGCCAGACCAAGGAAATCCCCCACCGCCTCGCGCTCATGCGGCAGCCACAAGCCATCCATGGTTTTCACGGGCGGACGCTGCACCAGGCTCTGCCCACGCATCAACGCAAGAATGCGCTGGTACACCGACGTCGCCAGGTAATCGGCTTGCTCATCGGTATCCGCCGCCACCAGCGGTACACCGAGCATCACATACGGCTTGTCGAGCACCGCCGACGGCTTGAAGTGATTGCGGTAGATGCGGATCGCCTCGTGCATGAACCGCGGGGCGAAATGCGAGGCGAAGGCGTAAGGCAAGCCGCGCTCACCAGCCAATTGCGCGCTGAACAGGCTGGAACCCAGCAGCCAGATTGGCACATTGGTACCGGTGCCCGGCATCGCGATCACGCGCTGATCAGGGGTGCGCGGACCGAGGTAGCGCACCAGTTCGGCAACGTCTTCCGGGAAGTCATCAGCGCTGCCGGAACGTTCACGGCGCAGGGCGCGGGCGGTCATCTGATCGGAGCCCGGTGCGCGGCCCAAGCCGAGGTCGATCCGGCCCGGGTACAGGCTTTCGAGGGTGCCGAACTGCTCGGCGATCACCAGCGGCGCATGGTTGGGCAGCATCACGCCGCCGGAGCCGACACGAATGGTCGAGGTCCCGCCGGCCAAATAGCCGAGCAGAACAGAGGTCGCAGAACTGGCGATGCCGTCCATGTTGTGGTGTTCGGCCACCCAGAACCGCGTGTAGCCGAATTTCTCGACGTGCTGCGCCAGATCCAGCGAATTGCGCAGCGACTGCGCCGGGCTGCCGTTTTCGCGCACCGGCACCAGATCGAGGGTGGAAAATTTTACGTCGGACAGTTGTTTCATAAACCTGCGTCTCCGAGTGAGGAGGCAGGTTTTTCTTGCGAACGAAAACCTGCCAAATCCATAAGCGTGTTTTGTGCAATGAGGGCATATACCCGAGTTTCAATAGCAGTGACGAAATTTCCTACTAAAAAAGTCAACGATTCAGCCGGGCTGAACTTTGTTCCGGCGTCTATCCTCAGAAGCCTTGCAAGCAACAACCACGACGGCGCGGCGTTTCCGCGCCAGATCTTGAGGAGGCAGACATGGCTATCGTGAAGAAAGCATCCGCGCATTGGGCAGGCGATCTGAAAACCGGCATTGGCTCGATTTCCACCGAAACCGGTGTCCTCAGAGAAGCGCCCTACGGCTTCAAGGCCCGCTTTGAGGGCGGCAAGGGCACCAACCCGGAGGAACTGATCGGCGCAGCCCATGCCGGCTGCTTCTCCATGGCGTTTTCGATGATTCTGGGCGATGCGGGCCTGAAGGCCGACAGCATTGATACTCAGGCTGAAGTGACGCTCGATCAGGTGGATGGCGGGTTCGCGATTACCGCGGTGAAGCTGATCCTCAAGGCGAAAATCCCGGGGGCGACTCAGGCGCAATTCGAAGAGCTGAGCAACAAGGCCAAGGAAGGGTGCCCGGTATCGAAAGTGCTGAATGCGAAGATTACGCTTGAGGCTTCGCTGGTCAGTTGATTTGTCGCTGGCCGGTCTGACGCCTTCGCGAGCAGGCTCGCTCCCACAGGGATTCGTGTGGCACACAGTTCCAAATGTGGGAGCGAGCCTGCTCGCGAAGGCAATTTCAAAATCAACACTAGGTTTGAAAACTTCAGCACAACTTGTGAGCGAAGTCAGAACCCTCGCTGTAAAAATATGGTCGAATAAGTGACAGCAGCTTCAGCGCACGCCCGTGCGCGCTGCCTCAGGGAGCTTCACTCATGAAACGTATTGGCTTGGCGATTCTCTGCAGTGCACTGGCCACTTCTGTCATTGCGGCGCCCAAAGACTGCGAAGAACTCAAGAAAGAGATCGAAATCAAGATTCAGGCCAAAGCAGTGCCGTCCTACACACTGGAAATCGTAAGCAAGGAAGAAGCGGCAAAACATGACATCGCCATGGTGGTCGGTTCATGTGAGAACGGCACCAAAGCGATCATCTATCAGAAGAACGACAGCTGAGTCGACTCAGATAATGCAGTCGTAGTCGTAATCCTCGGCGACGATTTCGCGCTTGGCGTTGTAGAGCCGGGCACTCGGGGTGAACGCCAGCGAACGCCCCTCCAGCACATAACGCTGCCCGGCCTCGAAATGGTCATAGCGGATGTACAGGTAGCACAGCCGCTCCACCGGGCCGTTCATCAAGCTGCCGCCACCACCAAACACTTCGAAATCGAACCGCACGCGCAATTCGTGACTGCCGGGGGTGACCTGAAAGAAGCGCCCGTCATTCAGTCGTTGTTTGTCGAGGCGCTCGGCCATCAGCACTTTACCGCCGGGTGTCGGCGTCGAAAAATCGACCCAGGCCATCTGCGGATCGACCGGTGGCAACGGCGTCTGACAACCGGCCACAAGACTGGCAATGAGCAACAACAGCAACTGGCGCATGATGGATATCCACAGATCTGAATATTCAGCATAGCGCCGATCAGCTGCTCTGACAGCCTGCCGGCGTGCCTTGGCCTACCACTTTGCGCTGCTCGTCATAGAGCTTGGCCCACGGCCTGAAGCCGATACTGCCAGCCTGCAACTGATAACGCTGGCCGGCATTGAAGTCCTTGAATTTCACGTTCAACTGGCAATCGCGCCACAGCGGCTCAGCGTCAGGACCGATGTTGGTCGCGGCCACCGGAAACTGATAACGCACCTTCAATTCATGGCTGCCGGGCTGCACTTCGAAGTAGCGTTTGTCGTCGGTCACGCTGCTATCGACCTTCATCGCTTGCAAGGTCGTGTCCTGTTGCCGGGCATCGAGGTCGATCCAGGCTTGCGAAGGGTCGGGATCGGGCATTCCGAATCCGGCACAACCGGCCAGCGTCAGCAGGCCTCCTGACAGCATCAACATGCGCATAGCGGTGCTCCTTAAGGCGGGATAGTCTTGCGGGCAGACTCTCCGGGGGATTTCTTATTTTGAGCAGGCCGTTTCCAAGCCTTGGGTTACTTGATCGCGTTTTTCGGGTTTTGTTTCCGGGTGTGTTGTTTTTGTTGCTCAACGGTTGCGCCAGCGTCAGCTATTACGCTCAGTTGGCCAGCGGTCAGCTGCAATTACTGCGCGCGCGCGAGCCGGTGGAACAGGTGATCAACGACCCGAGCCGTGACGCAACACTGCGCGCACATCTGGCGCAATCACAAAAGGCCCGCGCCTTTGCCAGCGAGCATCTGCACCTGCCGGATAACCAGAGCTATCGGCTTTACGCCGACATCCATCGCCCGTACGTGGTGTGGAATGTGTTCGCCACTCAAGAGTTCTCCCTGACGCCGCAGAACCATTGCTTCCCGATTGCCGGGTGTGTGGCCTATCGCGGCTATTACAACCAGAGCGCGGCGCGCGGTGAAGCGGCAATCCAGCGTTTGCAGGGCATGGACGTGTCGATTGGCGGCGTTGAGGCTTATTCAACACTGGGCTGGTTCAACGACCCGATCCTCAATTCGATGATGGGCTGGGGCGATGAGCGTCTGGCCACGCTGATCTTTCATGAGCTGGCGCACCAACGCTTTTATGTGAAGGACGACACCGAGTTCAACGAGTCCTTTGCCACCTTTGTCGAGCAGGAAGGCACGCGGCAGTGGCGCGCGTTTCGGGGGTTGCCGGCGGACACCGATTCACGGCTGAAGCAGCGCGATCAGTTTATAGAATTGGTCCTAGATACCCGCTCACGGCTGGAAAAGCTCTACGCGCAGTCAATGCCGGTTGAGCAAATGCGCGAGCGCAAAGCAGCCGAGTTCGAACAGTTTCGCCGGGATTATCGGGTAATGAAGGACAGTCAGTGGGCCGGGGACAAGCGTTATGACGCCTGGGTGAATGCGCCGTTGAACAATGCGCGGTTGTTGCCGTTTGGGCTGTATGACCAGTGGGTGCCGGCGTTTTCGGCGTTGTTCAAGCAGGTTGGGGGGGATTGGCTGAGGTTTTATGCGCAGGTTGAGAAGTTGGGTGGGCTGCCGGTGGCTGAGCGCAAAGCGGCGCTGAAAGCGTTGGCAAAATCCTGATTTCGCATTGGCTGAGCCGGCCCCTTCGCGAGCAAGCTCGCTCCCACAGGGGGAATGCATTCCAAATGTGGGAGCGAGCTTGCTCGCGAAGGCAATTTAATCAGCGCTGCAGAAACGCCTGATGCAACTGATCCAGTGTCTCGAAGTGATAAGCCGGCGCCTCGGCATTCAACTCTTCAAAACTGCCAAACCCATAACCGACCGCCGCCGCATCCAGCCCATTGCTGCGCGCGCCGATCAGGTCGTGCTTGCGATCGCCAATCATCAGCGTATCCGCCGGATCCAGCCCTTCTTCCTTGATCAGATGCGCAATCAGCTCAACCTTGTTGGTCCGCGTGCCATCCAGCTCACTGCCGTAGATCACCTTGAAGTGCCGGGCAAAATCAAAGTGCCGGGCAATCTCGCGGGCGAATTCCCATGGCTTCGAAGTCGCGATGTACAACTGCCGTCCTTGGCCGCCCAGGGTTTCCAGCAACGGCGTAACGCCGTCGAACACACGGTTCTCATAAAGGCCTGTGACCTTGAAGCGCTCACGATAGAAATTCACCGCCTGCCACGCCTTGGCTTCATCAAAATCGTAGAACTGCATGAACGCCTGCAACAACGGCGGGCCGATAAAGTGTTCCAGTCTGGTCAGATCCGGCTCATCGATGCCGAGTTTGGCGAGGGCGAACTGGATGGAGCGGGTGATGCCCTCACGCGGGTCGGTCAGGGTGCCATCGAGGTCGAACAGTACGGTTTGGTAATGCATGGGTATTCCTGAGCGGTCGCGATTTCGATTCAGAGTGTGTCGTAGCCTTCGGCCAGATGCAGGTCCTTGAGTTTCACGTAGTTCGCTGCACTGTAGGTGAAGAAGGCTTTTTCCTTGTCGGTCAGCGGGCGAATCTGTTTCACCGGGCTGCCGACATACAGGAAGCCAGTTTCAAGGCGCTTGCCCGGCGGCACCAGGCTGCCGGCGCCGATGATCACGTCGTCTTCAACCACCGCACCGTCCATGACGATGCTGCCCATGCCGATCAACACGCGGCTGCCAACGCTGCAGCCATGCAGCATGACTTTGTGGGCGATGGTCACGTCGTCGCCGATCAGCAGCGGGAAGCCGTCCGGATTGAACGGGCCGGCGTGGGTGATGTGCAGCACGCAACCGTCCTGCACACTGGTGCGCGCACCGATGCGGATGCGGTGCATGTCGCCGCGGATCACGGTCAGCGGCCAGACCGAGCTGTCTTCACCGATTTCGACGTCGCCGATCACCACCGCCGAGCTGTCGACAAACGCGCCTTTGCAAAGGCTGGGGGTGTGATTCTGGTACTTGCGAACGGACACGATAATTTCTCTCTCTGTCGCCGATAGCTGCGGATGATGCCGATTGTAATTAAGATGGGGCAATGTTTCCCCAGCCAAGGTGCCAACCGTGAGCGTGAACAACCCTCTTCTGCAGTCCTACGACCTGCCGCCGTTCTCCACGATCCGTGCCGAACACGTCCTGCCCGCCATCGAAACGATCCTGGCCGACAACCGCGCCGCCATTGCCGACATCCTCAAGACTCAGGTTCAGAACCCGACTTGGGCCGGTCTGGTACTGGCGATGGACGAACTCAATGACCGCCTCGGCGCTGCCTGGAGCCCGGTCAGCCACCTCAACGCCGTGTGCAACAGCGCCGAACTGCGCGAAGCCTACGAGTCATGCCTGCCAGCCCTGAGCGCCTACTCCACCGAGATGGGCCAGAACCGCGAACTGTTCCAGGCTTATGAAGCACTGGCCAACAGCCCTGAAGCCGCCAATTTCGACGTGGCGCAAAAGACTATTCTCGAACACGCCCTGCGTGACTTCCGTCTGTCGGGTATCGACCTGCCGGAAGCCGAACAGAAACGCTACGCCGAAGTGCAAAGCAAACTGTCCGAGCTGGGCAGCCGCTTCTCCAACCAACTGCTCGACGCCACGCAGGCGTGGACCAAGCACGTCACCGACGAAGCCGCCCTCGCCGGCCTGACCGACTCGGCCAAGGCGCAAATGGCCGCCGCCGCACAGGCCAAAGGCCTCGATGGCTGGCTGATCACCCTGGAATTCCCGAGCTACTACGCGGTGATGACCTACGCGCAAGACCGTGCGCTGCGTGAAGAAGTCTACGCCGCCTACTGCACCCGCGCCTCGGATCAAGGTCCGAACGCCGGTCAGAACGACAACGGCCCGGTGATGGAAGAGATCCTCGACCTGCGTCAGGAACTGGCCAAACTGTTGGGCTTCGCCAGTTTCTCCGAGCTGAGCCTGGCCACCAAAATGGCCGAGTCCAGCGATCAGGTGCTGAGTTTCCTGCGCGATCTGGCCAAGCGCAGCAAACCGTTTGCCGCGCAGGATCTGCAACAGCTGCGCGCCTACGCCGCCGAACAGGGCTGCGCCGATCTGCAAAGCTGGGACAGCGGTTTCTACGGTGAAAAGCTCCGTGAACAGCGCTACAGCGTTGCTCAGGAAACCCTGCGCGCCTACTTCCCGATCGACAAAGTGCTGGGCGGCCTGTTCGCCATCGTCCAGCGTCTGTACGGCATCGAGATCGCCGAACAGAAAGGCTTCGACACCTGGCACCCGGACGTGCGCCTGTTCGAAATCAAGGAAAACGGCCAGCACGTCGGTCGCTTCTTCTTCGATCTCTATGCCCGCGCCAACAAGCGTGGCGGTGCCTGGATGGACGGCGCCCGTGACCGTCGCCGCACCGTCGACGGCGTGCTGCAAAGCCCGGTGGCCAATCTGGTGTGCAACTTCACCCCGGCCGACAGCGGCAAACCTGCACTGTTGACCCACGATGAAGTGACCACGCTGTTCCACGAATTCGGTCATGGCCTGCATCACCTGCTGACCCGCGTTGATCACGCCGGTGTTTCCGGCATCAACGGCGTGGCGTGGGATGCGGTCGAGTTGCCAAGTCAGTTCATGGAAAACTGGTGCTGGGAGCCGGAAGGTCTGGCGTTGATTTCCGGCCATTACGAAAGCGGCGAGCCGCTGCCGCAGGATCTGCTGGAAAAAATGCTCGCGGCGAAAAACTTCCAGTCCGGCCTGATGATGGTCCGTCAGCTGGAGTTCTCGCTGTTCGACTTCGAACTGCACGCCACCCACGGTGATGGTCGCAGCGTTGCGCAGGTGCTGGAAGGCGTGCGTGACGAAGTGTCTGTCATGCGTCCACCGGCCTATAACCGCTTCCCGAACAGCTTCGCGCACATCTTCGCCGGCGGTTACGCGGCGGGTTACTACAGCTACAAGTGGGCGGAAGTGCTGTCGGCCGATGCCTTCTCGAAGTTCGAAGAAGACGGCGTGCTCAACGCAGAAACCGGTCGCGCTTTCCGCGAAGCGATTCTGGCGCGCGGCGGTTCGCAGGCACCGATGGTGCTGTTCGTCGACTTCCGTGGCCGTGAGCCGTCGATTGACGCACTGTTGCGCCACAGCGGCCTGAGTGAGGACGCGGCAGCATGAGTGACGGGCCTGTGATTACCAAAAAACGTTTTATCGCCGGGGCGGTCTGCCCAGCGTGCAGCGAGCCGGACAAGTTGATGATGTGGAATGAAGACAGCGTGCCGCACCGTGAATGCGTGGCCTGTGGTTACTCCGACACGCTCAACGAGCAAGGGCTGTCGGTGCCGAAAGAATTGGGCACGCGGGTCAACACCAGCGCGCTGAACAAACCTGCGCCGGACAAGACCGTGCAGGCGGTGCAGTTCTTTCCGAATCCGAAGCTGAAGAAGAAATCCGAAGACTGAGCCGCGGCTTGAAAACCTTCCACGATGCAATGTCGTGGAAGGTCGCGGATTACTTCAGGTTGACGGACTGAAACCAGCTCTTCATCGAGCAAGTGGCGAACGCGCTGGTGCTGCAATCGCCATTGGCCAGCGCCGTGCGCAGCTTGTCGACATCGGCCTGCATCACATAGCGCACGCTGTCGCGGAAGTGCCCGCTCTCGCCGAATCCGCCCTGGGTCATCTCGCTCAATGCATCCTCTTTGCTCCAGCCCTGAACCACCACACGGTACATCGCCGCCATCAGACCCGTGCGGTCGGAGCCATGCTTGCAATGCATCAACACCGGGCCATTGGCTTCGGCAGACTGAATAGCCCGCAAAGTCTTGAGCACATCGGCGTCGTCAACGTGATTGGTGCGATACGGCAGTTGCACCTGATTGATGCCCGGCTCCGACAACCAGTTGCTGTCGGCTTCCGGCAGGAAGTTGATCACCGTGGTGACTTTGAGATTTTTCAGCAACGGCACGGCGCCGCCATCCGGCAACGCGCTGCGATAGAGCGTCGGCGACATCTGGAACAGGTTGTATTGCACTTCGACCGGTTGTGCCCAATCACTCGGGCGGACAGTCGTTGCCGCTGCAGCCTGGGCCGGCATCCAGTGCAACAGCGCTACAAGCGATAAACACAAAGCAGGAAAAAAACGCACTCGGGACATGCTCGGGTAACCGTGTCGGGATTCATCGATGAGAGGAACCGCAGCTTCGATGTTGAGCAGTCAAAGCCCCGTGAGCCGTTTGTCAAAGAATCGTGAATCAGCGCTGTTTCATTGAGCGCCGCTAATAAAAACCGCTCTTTTTTCCGCTGAATCGGTTCATCCCGAAGCTTAGCCTGCTACCATTTGTCACACGATGTTGCAGACGCGTCTCCCTTTTCCGGGTCAGACCGAATCCGTCTCGACGATAAATCCTCAAGCCGTTCGCAGAAACGGCTACCCCTGATGCCTGATGAGGTGCACCCCATGTCTGATGAAAGTCGAGACAACCCGCGGCGTGATTTTTTGCGCAAATCCCTGACCCTGATCCCGGTGGTCACCCTGGCTGGTACCGGTCTGGGCAGCAGCGTCCTGCAAGCAGCGCCTGAAGCCACGCCGGCTGCACCCGTGCCGCAACCGGCTCGTGCTGATGCCGGCGTTTATCAGCCGAGCTATTTCACTGCCGAAGAATGGGCGTTCATCAACGCTGCCGTCGCGCAGTTGATCCCCAACGATGCCCAAGGCCCGGGCGCGCTCGAAGCCGGTGTGCCGGAATACATCGACCGGCAGATGAACACGCCGTACGCCGCCGGTGCGCTGTGGTACATGCAAGGCCCGTTCAACGCCGACGCCGCGCCGGAAATGGGCTGGCAGAGCAAACTGGTGCCCAAAGAGATCTATCGCCTCGGCATCGCCGCCACGGATCAGTGGGCAAAATCCCTCAACGGTAAGGTATTTGCCGAGCAAGACAGCGCTACCCGAGACGATTTGCTCAAGCAACTCGAAGCCGGCAAACCTCAGTTTGACGCGGTTCCGGCGAAGATTTTCTTCAACCTGCTGCTGCAAAACACCAAGGAAGGGTTCTTCTGCGACCCGATCCACGGCGGCAACAAAGGCATGGTCGGCTGGACCATGATCGGCTTCCCCGGCGCCCGCGCCGATTTCATGGATTGGGTGGAACGCAACGAGCAATACCCCTTCCCGGCAGTTTCGATTCGCGGCGAGAGGGCGTAAGCATGGCAACGGTAATGAAGAAGGTTGACGCAGTCATCGTCGGTTTCGGCTGGACCGGCGCGATCATGGCCAAGGAGCTGACCGAAGCGGGTCTCAACGTGCTGGCGCTGGAGCGCGGGCCGATGCAGGACACCTACCCCGACGGCAACTATCCACAGGTGATCGACGAACTCACCTACAGCGTGCGTAAAAAACTCTTTCAGGACATCTCCAAAGAAACCGTCACCATTCGCCACAGCGTCAACGACATCGCCCTGCCGAACCGCCAGTTGGGCGCGTTCCTGCCGGGCAACGGCGTCGGCGGCGCCGGCCTGCACTGGTCGGGCGTGCACTTTCGCGTCGACCCGATCGAGTTGCGCATGCGCAGCCACTACGAAGAGCGCTACGGCAAAAGCTTTATCCCCAAGGACATGACCATCCAGGACTTCGGCGTCAGTTATGAAGAGCTGGAGCCATTCTTCGATTTCGCCGAAAAAGTCTTCGGCACCTCCGGCCAGGCCTGGACGGTGAAAGGCCAACTGGTCGGTCAGGGCAAGGGCGGCAACCCGTACGCGCCGGATCGTTCCAACCCGTTCCCGCTGGAAGCACAGAAGAATACGGTGTCCGCACAACTGTTCGGCAAAGCGGCTGCAGAGGTCGGTTACAAGCCTTACAACTTGCCTTCGGCAAACACCTCCGGGCCGTACACCAACCCTTACGGCGCACAAATGGGCCCGTGCAACTTCTGCGGTTTCTGCAGCGGTTATGTCTGCTACATGTACTCCAAGGCTTCGCCGAACGTGAACATTCTGCCGGCGCTCAAGCCGCTGCCGAATTTCGAGCTGCGGCCTAATTCGCACGTGCTGCGGGTCAACCTCGACAGCACGAAATCCAAAGCCACCGGCGTGACCTACATCGACGCTCAGGGTCGCGAGATCGAGCAACCGGCGGATCTGGTGATCCTCGGCGCGTTCCAGTTGCACAACGTGCGTCTGATGCTGCTCTCGGGGATCGGCAAGCCGTACGACCCGATCACTGGCGAAGGCGTGGTCGGGCGTAACTTTGCCTACCAGAACATGGCGACCATCAAGGCGTTCTTCGACAAGGACACCCACACCAACAACTTCATCGGCGCCGGCGGCAACGGAGTGGCGCTGGACGACTTCAACGCCGACAACTTCGACCACGGCCCGCACGGCTTCGTCGGCGGCTCGCCGATGTGGGTCAACCAGGCTGGCAGCCGACCGATTGCCGGCACTTCGAACCCGCCGGGCACCCCGGCCTGGGGCAGTGACTGGAAACGCGCGACCGCCGATTACTACACCCACCAGGTGTCGATGGACGCCCACGGCGCGCATCAGTCCTACCGTGGCAACTACCTCGATCTCGATCCGGTGTACCGCGATGCCTACGGCTTGCCGCTGCTGCGGATGACCTTCGACTGGCAGGAAAACGACATCAAGATGAACCGCTTCATGGTCGAGAAAATGGGCAAGGTTGCCGAGGCGATGGGCCCGAAAGCCATCGCGGTGATCGGCAAGAAAGTCGGTGACCACTTCAATACGGCGTCGTACCAGACCACTCACCTTAACGGTGGCGCGATCATGGGCACCGATCCAAAGAAGAGCGCGCTGAACCGCTACTTGCAGAGCTGGGACGTGCACAACGTTTTCGTTCCGGGTGCCTCGGCATTCCCGCAAGGCCTGGGCTACAACCCGACCGGGCTGGTGGCTGCACTGACCTACTGGTCGGCGAAAGCGATCCGCGAGCAGTACCTGAAAAACCCCGGCCCGCTGGTTCAGGCTTAAGGAGCGATGACCATGAAGAATTTCGTTATCGCGACTTTGGCGCTGCTCGGCAGTGCCTCGATTCATGCGGCTGACGTTGATCAAGCGTTGATCAAACAGGGCGAATACCTCGCCCGCGCCGGTGACTGCGTGGCTTGCCACACCGCCAAGGGCGGCAAGCCGTTCGCTGGTGGTCTGCCAATGGAAACGCCGATCGGCACGATCTACTCGACCAACATCACCCCGGATAAAACCGGCGTCGGTGAGTACAGTTTCGAGGACTTCGATCAGGCCGTGCGCCATGGCGTCGCCAAAAACGGTAGTACGTTGTACCCGGCGATGCCGTATCCGTCCTATGCGCGTGTCAGCGAAACCGACATGCAGGCGCTGTACGCCTACTTCATGCACGGCGTAGAACCGGTGGCACAGGAAAACAAGGCGAGCGACATTCCCTGGCCGTTGAGCATGCGCTGGCCGCTGATGGGCTGGCGCTGGATGTTTGCGCCGAAGGTCGAGGACTACAAGGCGACGAGTACCGACCCGGTGATCGATCGTGGCGCGTATCTGGTCGAAGGCCTCGGCCATTGCGGCGCCTGCCATACGCCACGCGCCCTGACCATGCAGGAAAAATCCCTGAGCGCGGCCGATGGCAGCAACTTCCTCGCCGGCAGTGCGCCGCTGGAAGGCTGGATCGCCAAGAGCCTGCGCGGCGATCACAAGGATGGCCTCGGCGGCTGGAGCGAAGAGCAACTGGTGCAATTCCTAAAGACCGGGCGCAGCGACCGCAGCGCGGTGTTCGGCGGCATGAGCGATGTGGTCACCCACAGCATGCAATACATGACCGACGCCGATCTGACCGCGATTGCCCGCTATCTCAAATCACTGCCGGCCAATGATCCAAACGATCAACCGCACCAATACGATGAGAAAGCGGCCAAAGCCTTGTGGAACGGCGACGACAGCCAGCGTGGTGCGTCGGTGTACATCGACAACTGCGCGGCGTGCCACCGCACTGACGGCCACGGCTACACTCGGGTGTTCCCGGCGCTGGCGGGCAATCCGGTGCTGCAATCGGAAGACCCGACTTCGCTCATTCACATCGTGCTCAAGGGCGGTACGTTGCCAGCCACGCACACGGCGCCGTCGACCTTCACCATGCCGGGTTTTGCCTGGCGACTGTCGGATCAGGAAGTGGCGGATGTGGTGAGCTTCATCCGTGGCAGTTGGGGCAACAAAGGCGCGCCGGTCAGTGCCAAAGAGGTTGCCGGCTTACGCAGTGACGATATGAAAACAACATCCACTGATGATCTTGGCCAAGTAACAGAGCATCATTAAAAGCAGAAACCCTGCATGAACCGTTCATGCAGGGTTTTTAATATACGTATATCGCAACAAACTTCGATCTCAAGGATTAACAATACTTACATAAGCCTTGGCCAGCGCAATCAACTTCGCCTTGTCATCGTTATCAATATCGCCATCACCGTCGACATCTTTCTTGTTGGTGCGAATAGTGAAGGTCTTGCCACGGTCGCTGGACACCGCCACCACGTAGATCGAGTCAACCAGAGTCTCGGTCGGCAGTTCCTGCTCGGCGTTCCAGCCCAGCTCCTTGCGCGCAAGTTGCATCGAAACAATGGTATTGGGCTCCGATGCATTGGGCAGCATCAGTTGCATAAAGACGCCACGCTGATTGAGAAAAGACATGAATTAAATCCTTTTAATCTAATTATCGGACAAGTGCCGATGGAAGTGGCCAAGACTATATTCGATAACTTGTCGCGACAATCGAGCATATGTATCTCGGGTTGTATTTATCCTTTGCACCTCTATATAAACTCTAGAATTCAAAGCCCCATCGCTGAACGGTACTGGATCACACCGAGCACGCTCATGTACTGTATGCATATACAGATCAGGAGCCCGCCCAATGATCAACGCTCTCCCGCCCCGCGGTCGCGGCACCGCCAGCAACCCGCACAACCGCTTCGCGCCGAACCGTTCGGTGGCGGAGGATGACGGCTGGTATCAGGAAGTGCCACTGACGCAAGGCACCGAGGTGATGATCGAAACCGCAAAAACCATCATCACCCGCAACACGTCGCCAGATCTGCCCTTCGATCGCTCGATCAATCCCTACCGTGGCTGCGAACACGGCTGCATCTATTGCTATGCACGGCCCAGCCACGCCTATTGGGACATGTCGCCCGGGCTGGATTTCGAAACGAAGCTGATCGCCAAGACCAATGCTGCGCAGGTGCTGGAAGAACAGTTGAGCAAACGCGGCTATCAATGCGCGCCGATCAATCTCGGTTCCAATACCGATCCGTACCAGCCAATCGAGCGTGAACACAAAATCACCCGCCAGACCCTCGAAGTGCTGCTGCGCTATAAGCACCCGGTGACCATCGTCACCAAAGGTTCGCTGATCCTGCGCGACCTCGATCTGCTCACCGAACTGGCGCAGCAACGGTTAGTAGCCGTGATGATCAGCCTGACCACGCTCGATGACGAACTCAAACGCATCCTCGAACCGCGCGCCGCTGCACCCAAGGCACGATTGCGCGCGATCCGGGTGATGCGCGAAGCAGGCATTCCCGTTGGTGTGCTGTGTTCACCGATGATTCCAATGATCAATGACAGTGAAATCGAAAACCTGCTCAACGAAGCCCACGCCGCCGGTGCACAAAGCGCGGCCTACATGATGTTGCGCCTGCCGCTGGAAGTGGCGCCGCTATTTGAAGAATGGCTCGCCGCGCACTATCCGCAACGCGCCGCGCATGTGCTGAGCCTGATCCGCCAGAGCCGAGGCGGCGAGCTCTACGACAGCCGTTTCGGCGCGCGCATGCGCGGCGAAGGGGTGTTCGCCGACCTGCTCGCGCAACGATTTGCCAAAGCCATCAAGCGTCTTGGCTTGAATCATCGCGAGGGCTATAACCTCGATTGCACCGCCTTCTGTCCGCCGGGTCGCCAGATGTCTTTGATTTAGCGACAATTGGCCTATGGTTGAGGGGTTGGAATCCTTCCGCCGAAATCACTCAGTCACGTTTTTTGTGACCTGGAACACACGTTCTAGAGCGTTTGATTCAGTTTGAGTTAAGTTTCGGCGGCTACCTTGTTCATCGAGTGACTGACGGGTCGGGATGACCCGGATGTTTAAACAGCCACTGGCTTCATACCGGAATACATGGGAATGACTCCCCTAATCCGCCAAAGAGGATGAATCATGAGTGACAAGGATAAACAGCCGTTGGCTGCGTCGGCGCAAACCCCTGAAGCGGAATCCGCCGATGCAGCGCTGCGACAGATCGTAGACGGCTTTTTGCATTTTCATCATGAGGTCTTCCCACAGCAGGAAGAACTCTTCAAGAAACTCGCCACGGCCCAGGCGCCCAAGGCGATGTTCATCACCTGCGCTGACTCGCGCATCGTCCCCGAGCTGATTACCCACAGCTCGCCCGGCGATCTGTTCGTGACCCGTAACGTCGGCAACGTCGTACCGCCTTACGGGCAGATGAACGGCGGCGTTTCCACCGCAATCGAATACGCGGTACTGGCGCTCGGCGTGCAGCACATCATCATCTGCGGCCACTCCGATTGCGGCGCCATGCGTGCGGTGCTCAATCCGGACAGCCTGGAAAAAATGCCCACGGTCAAAGCCTGGCTGCGCCACGCTGAAGTCGCGAAAACCATGGTGCATGAAAACTGTAACTGCGCCGACGAAAAAGAAAGCATGCCGATCCTCACCGAGGAAAACGTCATTGCCCAACTGCAGCACTTGCGTACCCATCCTTCGGTAGCCTCGCGCATGGCGAACGGTCATCTGTTCATCCATGGCTGGGTCTACGACATCGAAACCAGCGAAATCAAAGCTTACGACGCGGATCAGGGACGTTTCCTGCCGCTCGACGGCAGCCATCCAATTCCGGTGGCGACGCCCAAAGCGCGCTTCTAAATCCTCCTAAACATCTGTGTGGTTTGACGCCGGTCGCTGATTCAGCGACCCGGCCTCGCCATGCCTGAAGAAAACTTCGGGAGAATCGCCATGCGTGCGGCTCAATTGAAAGCGGTGTTGCCACGGGAGCTGCTCGCTTCAGTGGTTGTGTTTCTGGTCGCCCTGCCACTGTGCATGGGTATTGCGATCGCCTCGGGATTGCCGCCGGCCAAGGGTTTGATCACCGGGATCATCGGTGGTCTGGTGGTCGGCTGGCTGGCGGGATCGCCGTTACAGGTCAGCGGGCCGGCGGCGGGTCTGGCGGGGTTGGGGTTTGAACTGGTGCGTCAGCACGGTATCGAGATGCTCGGGCCGATTCTGCTGCTCGCCGGTTTTCTGCAACTGGTGGCCGGGCGCTTGAAGCTGGGTTGCTGGTTTCGGGTCACGGCGCCAGCGGTGGTGTACGGGATGCTGGCGGGGATTGGCGTGTTGATCGTGCTGTCGCAGGTGCATGTAATGCTTGATGCGTCGCCGAAGCCCTCTGGCCTGGATAACCTCACGGCGTTTCCGGCGGCAGTAGCCCAGGCCTTGCCGTCGTTTGGCTGGCAGGCCGGGCTGCTCGGGCTGTCGACGATTGCGGTGATGTGGCTGTGGGAAAAATTCCGCCCACATTCGTTGCGCTTCGTTCCGGGTGCATTGCTCGGTGTCGGTCTGGCAACAGGCGCAAGTCTGCTGCTGGCGTTGCAGGTGAAACGCGTTGAAGTACCGGCGAATCTGGCGGAAGCCATCGATTGGCTGAAACCGGCGGACCTGCTCAGCCTGGCCGACCCGACGCTATTGATCGCCGCGTTCGCCGTGGCGTTTATCGCCAGCGCGGAAACCCTGCTGTCCGCCGCAGCAGTGGATCGCATGCACAGCGGCGTACGTTCGGACTTCGACCGGGAACTGTCGGCGCAAGGTGTCGGCAACATGCTCTGCGGTCTGCTCGGGGCACTGCCGATGACCGGGGTGATCGTGCGCAGTTCGGCCAACGTCCAGGCCGGCGCGACCACGCGGTATTCGACGATCTTCCATGGCCTGTGGCTGCTGGCGTTCGTGCTGTTGCTGTCGAGTGTGCTGCAAAGCATTCCGGTGGCGAGTCTGGCGGGCGTGCTGGTGTACACCGGGTTCAAACTGGTCGATCTCAAAGCGTTTCGAGGCTTGGGTCGCTATGGGCGGATGCCGATGTTCACCTACGCGGCGACGGCGCTGGCAATCATCTTCACTGACCTGCTGACGGGCGTGTTGATCGGTTTCGGTCTGACGATGTTGAAACTTGCCTTCAAGGCGTCGCGGTTGAAGATCAGCCTGATCGATCTGCCGCAGGACGGTGAGATGGAGTTGCGTCTGGTCGGCGCAGCGACATTCCTCAAGGTACCGGCGCTGACCCAGGTACTCGGCAGTATTCCAGAGGGCACCACGGTGCATGTGCCGCTCAACAATCTGAGCTACATCGACCATTCGTGTCTGGAGTTGCTGGAAGAATGGGGCCGGGCAAATGCGGCGAAGGGCTCGAAGCTGTTAATTGAGTCGCGGGGGCTGAAGCGCAGGCTTGAGGGACGGATTCGAACCACCACCGGGATCGGTGCGGCCGGCTAAATTTGCTGGTTGAACTCAACCCCTGTAGGAGTGAGCCTGCTCGCGATGGCGGTGGGTCAGTCAACAAAGGTTGATTGATCTATCGCCATCGCGAGCAGGCTCACTCCTACATTGGATTGTGTGTAACTCAGGCAGCAGGCTGATCCAGCTCCAGTCCCACACCCAGTCGACGGCCCATGCACGGCCAGCGTTTCCACGCGGCGCCGGTATCCGGGCTGCTGAGTTTTTCGCGGTAGGCTTCCACCGATTCCAGTGCAAAGCTGTCATCGTCGAGCATGCTGTCCACCGCGTGGTGCACGACTTCATCCAGTTCGTTGGCAAATTTCTCACCGAGTAACTGGTGGGCAATCAGATTGGCGACCGTCATGTCCAAGGGGATCAGTGGCTGGCCGAAATGCTTGATGTACAGGTCGTTGACCTCTTCGACAAAGCGGTGCGCCAGATAGGCTTCGTCCAGCAGATGTTCCAGGCCAACCGGAGGCTGGAGGAAATACTGCTCGGCAATTTTCAACACCGGTTTGATCTGTGACTCGATTCCCGCTTCCCTGGCGACTTCATTGGCTGCGTCCAGCAGGTCAGGTACTTCATCGATGTAAGCTTCGACAAAGCGCGTCAATACAGCCTTGGCGTCCGTCTCCGGCAATTGGATCGACGGGTGCAGGTGAGGCAGTTGTTCTTCCAGCTGACGGGTCAGCCGTCCGGTTTCGTTTTCGGTTTGTCGGGCTTTTTGGATCTGCTCGCGCAATGCGGCGGTGTTCATGAAAACTCCAGGAAACAAGGCAATGAAATAGGGAAGACATAACTTAGCTGGCTTACGAAAAATGCTAAGACGCATTTGTCATAATTATTTCATCCTTGATGCACCTGCGTTATATCGATTTGCCACCACTCGTCTGCATCCTTCTCCATTCGTGCCCTCGAATGCAAGTACCCGCTGTTTCAGATCATTTACGTCCACACATTGCAATTTCCCGTCGCTGTCTATACTCGCCAGTGAATGGAGTTAGCTGATGACGCCCGACTGCACCCGCAGCAAGGCCCGGCGATTCAAGTTCGTAGTCTGATGCAGCCGCTCCCTTGCCGCAGGCGAAAGCCGGCGGGATAACAAGAACGATAAGGGGAACCCGCAATGATGCGACATCCACACGTCTGGATGGGCCTCCTGTTGTGGTCGATTTTCAGTCCGGCGCACGCCGCATGGACTGTGAATATGGCGCCTGGAGCGACTGAAATCAGTCACGCAGTATTCGACCTGCACATGACCATTTTCTGGATCTGTGTGGTGATCGGGATCATCGTCTTCGGCGCCATGTTCTGGTCGATGATGGTGCACCGCCGTTCTACCGGGCAGGTCGCCGCAAAATTCCACGAAAGCACCACCGTCGAAATTCTCTGGACCGTCGTACCGTTCCTGATTCTGGTGGCGATGGCCGTGCCGGCGACCGCCACCCTGATCAAGATGTACGACACCAGTGAGCCGGATATCGATATCCAGATCACCGGTTATCAGTGGAAGTGGCACTACAAATACCTGGGCCAGGACGTCGAATTCTTCAGCAACCTGGCCACCCCCGCCGAACAGATCCACAACAAGGAAACCAAGGGCGAGCACTACTTGCTCGAGGTCGACAAGCCGTTGGTGCTGCCGACCGGCGCCAAAGTGCGCTTCCTCGTGACCTCGGCCGACGTTATTCACTCCTGGTGGGTGCCGGCCTTCGCGGTGAAACGCGATGCGATTCCGGGGTTCGTCAACGAGGCGTGGACGCGCATCGACAAGCCCGGCATCTACCGTGGCCAGTGCGCCGAACTGTGCGGCAAGGACCATGGGTTCATGCCGATCGTCGTCGAGGTCAAGGAGAAGGCCGACTACGACAAGTGGCTCGCCGAGCGCAAAGCCGAGGCCGCGCAGCTCAAAGAGCTGACCAGCAAGGACTGGACCCTCGACGAACTCAAGGAACGCGGCGACAAGATCTATCACACCACCTGCGTTGCCTGTCACCAGGCCGAAGGTCAGGGCCTGCCGCCGATGTTCCCGGCGCTCAAGGGCTCGGAACTGATCATGAAAGGCAGCAAGGCCGATCACCTGCATCGCGTGGTTTACGGCAAACCGGGCACCGCCATGGCCGCGTTCGGCAAGCAGCTGTCGGAAGTCGATATCGCAGCGGTCGTGACCTACGAACGTAACGCCTGGGGCAACAACAAGGGCGACATGGTCACGCCAAAAGAAGTGCTGGAGATGAAACAGGCGGGGGACAAATGAGCCGGCCTATCGCATCTACCCACCACGGTTCGCGGCTCGGCGCCCCGAACCACCTCGCCTGTTCATGTAAAGGAGACCGGCCATGAGCGCTGTAATCGATGACCACGGTCATGCCGACCACGCCCACGGCCCCGCCAAAGGCCTGATGCGCTGGGTGCTGACCACCAACCACAAGGACATCGGCACGCTGTACCTGTGGTTTGCGTTCTGCATGTTCCTGCTCGGCGGTACGTTCGCGATGGTGATTCGCGCCGAACTGTTCCAGCCCGGATTGCAGATCGTCGAGCCGGCGTTCTTCAACCAGATGACCACCATGCATGGTTTGGTGATGGTCTTCGGTGCGGTGATGCCGGCCTTCGTCGGCCTCGCCAACTGGATGATCCCGTTGATGATCGGCGCGCCGGACATGGCCCTGCCGCGGATGAACAACTTCAGTTTCTGGCTGTTGCCGGCGGCGTTCCTGATCCTCGTGTCGACCCTGTTCACCCCCGGTGGCGGGCCGAACTTCGGCTGGACGTTCTATGCGCCGCTGTCGACGACCTACGCACCGGAAAGCGTGACTTTCTTCATTTTCGCCATCCACTTGATGGGGATCAGTTCGATCATGGGCGCGATCAACGTGATCGCGACCATCCTCAACCTGCGCGCCCCCGGCATGACGCTGATGAAAATGCCGCTGTTCGTCTGGACCTGGTTGATCACCGCGTTCCTGCTGATCGCGGTGATGCCGGTACTGGCCGGCTGCGTGACGATGATGCTGATGGACATCCACTTCGGCACCAGTTTCTTCAGTGCCGCCGGTGGCGGTGACCCGGTGTTGTTCCAGCATGTGTTCTGGTTCTTCGGCCATCCCGAGGTGTACATCATGATCCTGCCGGCCTTCGGCGCCGTCAGCTCGATCATCCCGACCTTCTCGCGCAAGCCGCTGTTCGGCTACACCTCGATGGTCTACGCGACGGCGAGCATCGCGTTCCTGTCGTTCATTGTCTGGGCGCACCACATGTTCGTGGTCGGCATTCCGCTAGTGGGCGAGTTGTTCTTCATGTACGCCACGCTGCTGATCGCGGTGCCGACCGGGGTGAAGGTGTTCAACTGGGCCAGCACCATGTGGCAAGGCTCGCTGACCTTCGAGACACCGATGCTGTTTGCCGTGGCGTTCGTGATCCTGTTCTCCATCGGCGGCTTTTCCGGACTGATGCTGGCCATCGCCCCGGCGGACTTCCAGTACCAGGACACCTACTTTGTCGTCGCGCACTTCCACTACGTGCTGGTGCCGGGAGCGATCTTCGGGATCTTCGCCTCAACCTACTACTGGCTGCCGAAATGGACCGGGCACATGTACGACGAAACCCTCGGCAAGCTGCATTTCTGGCTGTCGTTTGTCGGCATGAACCTGACCTTCTTCCCGATGCACTTCGTCGGACTGGCGGGGATGCCGCGACGGATTCCGGACTACAACCTGCAGTTCGCCGACTTCAACATGGTCTCCTCGATTGGCGCGTTCATGTTTGGCGCGACGCAGATTTTCTTCTTGTTCATCGTGATCAAGACCATTCGCGGCGGCCCGCCAGCACCGGCCAAACCGTGGGATGGCGCAGAAGGCCTGGAGTGGAGCGTGCCGTCACCGGCGCCGTATCACACCTTCACCACACCGCCGGAAGTGAAATGAAAAGCCTGACTTTTGTAGGAGTGAGCCTGCTCGCGATGGCGGTGTGTCAGGCACACCGCGGTGGATCCATCGCGAGCAGGCTCACTCCTACAGGGTTTGGTGGGGAGGCATGAATCATGGCTGACTCGATCTCGATGAAAAAACTCGTCACCCGCCTCCTCGGCGTGGTGGTGGCGATGTTTGTGTTCGGTTTTGCCTTGGTGCCGATCTACGACGTGATGTGCAAAGCCTTCGGCATCAACGGCAAGACCGCCGGGCAGTACGAGGGTGAGCAAGTGGTCGACACCTCGCGCCAGGTGCGTGTGCAGTTTCTGTCGACCAACAACGTCGACATGCCGTGGGACTTCTACCCCAAACATGACGAACTCACCGCCAACCCCGGCGCGGTCAACGAGATGATTTTCATCGCGCGCAATCCCACCGACAAACCGATGAGTGCGCAAGCCGTGCCGAGCATCGCGCCGAGCAACGCCGCGGCGTATTTCCACAAGACCGAATGCTTTTGCTTTACCCAGCAGGTGCTGCAGCCCGGTCAGCAGATCGAGATGCCAGTGCGCTTCATTGTTGACCGCGACATGCCCAAGGATGTGAAGCACCTGACGCTGTCCTACACGCTGTTCGATATCACCGCCCGACATCCGCCGGTGGCTGTAAACACTGGCGGTTGAGCGTGCCCGATAAGGAGAACAATAAATGGCAACTCATGAGCATTATTACGTTCCGGCCCAGAGCAAATGGCCGATCATCGCCACCTTCGGCATGGCCATCACCGTGTACGGCCTCGCCACCTGGTTCAACGATCTGAAGGCGGCGCGCCCGGAATCCCACGGCCCGTACATCTTTTTCGTCGGTGGCCTGTTGCTGGCGTACATGCTGTTCGGCTGGTTCGGCACGGTGATCAAGGAAAGCCGCGCGGGACTCTACAGCCCGCAGCTGGATCGCTCGTTCCGCTGGGGCATGAGTTGGTTCATCTTCTCCGAAGTGATGTTCTTCGTCGCCTTCTTCGGCGCGCTGTTTTATGTGCGCCACGTCTCCGGACCGGCACTCGGCGGTGAAGGCACCAAGGGCATCGCGCACATGCTCTGGCCGAACTTCCAGTTCACCTGGCCGCTGCTGCACACGCCGGATCCGAAACTGTTCCCGCCACCGAAGGAAGTCATCAGCCCGTGGGGCCTGCCGCTGATCAACACGATTCTGCTGGTCAGCTCCAGCGTGACCATCACCATCGCCCACCATGCCTTGAAAAAGGGCCATCGCGGCGCTCTGAAAATCTGGCTGGCGATCACCGTGCTGCTCGGCTGCGCGTTTCTCGGTTTCCAGGCTGAGGAATACATGCACGCCTATCACGAACTGGGCCTGACCCTCGGTTCGGGCATTTATGGCGCGACGTTCTTCATGCTCACCGGTTTCCACGGCGCCCACGTGACCATCGGCACGATCATTCTGTTTGTGATGCTGATGCGCATCATGAAGGGCCACTTCGACAACGAGCATCAGTTCGGCTTCGAAGCGGCAAGCTGGTATTGGCACTTCGTCGACGTGGTCTGGATCGGCCTGTTTATCTTCGTTTACGTGCTCTGAGGACCAGAGCTACCAAGGCGCATGCGACACCAATTGGCCGCTGTAAAAGCCCCAGGCGATCAAGCCGACGGTGGCAGCGGCCAATGCCACCCGAACACTCAAGGCGATGACCAGGCGATTGGAACTGCTGTCGTCCTTGACCAGGAAAAACAGGCCGCTGAACAGGCTGATCACCGTGGCAATCAGCATCAGGACGATGGCTGTTTTGAGCATGGGAAGAACTCCGGGGGACAGGCGATGCAGTTGAGTATAGCGATCGCAACGACTGACTTTGTGGCCCAGCCATGAAGCGCTTTCGTCCGGGCGTGATACCGACCGTGGCGGTGGCGTTGTTGCTGCCGCTGCTGGTATCGCTGGGTTTCTGGCAACTGAGCCGGGGCGCTGAGAAAACCGCCCTGCTCGCCAGTTACGCCGAACGCCGCGCTGCCGAACCAATGGCCAGCAGCGAGTTGCTGAACAGCGCCGATCCGGCGTATCGCCGCGTGCACCTGCACGGCCAGTTCGATGCGGCGCACAGTCTGTTGCTGGATAACCGTCAGCGTAACGGCAAGGTCGGCGTCGAACTGCTGCAACCGTTTCAGGATCAACGCACCGGCCAATGGCTGCTGGTCAATCGCGGCTGGTTGCCGTGGCCGGATCGCCGCGTGCCACCGCAATTCACCACGCCCACTGCGGCGTTGAATATCGATGCCTGGGTCTACGTCGCCCCCGGCGCGACCTTCCAGTTGCACGCCGACCCTGCCAGCAACACCTGGCCGCAAACCATCACCGCCGTCGAGCCCGCCAAGCTGTGGAAAACCCTCGACCGCGACGGTTTCGCCTACGAATTACGCGCCGAACCCGGCCCGGCCAGCTACGAGGCCGATTGGCCGGTGGTTGCCATGGGCCCGGAAAAACACCTCGGTTACGCCGTGCAGTGGTTCGCCATGGCCACCGCCCTGCTCGGCCTCTACGTCTATTTGGGCTTGCACAACGCAAAGGAGAACCACCATGGGAACGGCCATGAATCCACCCAGCATGTCTGAGGCGAAACCTGCCGCCACCCGTCGTCGCGGGCGCATTCAATTGCTGCTGATTTTGCTCGGCGTGATCGGCCCGATGGTGCTCGCCACCGGCATGTACAAATTGCAGTTCTGGGTGCCGGACGGACGCAGCTATCACGGCGAACTGATCGGCAACGGCCAGACCCGCACCGACCTCGGCGTGCAGGCCGATGAAGAACGCTGGCAGATGCTGGTCACCGCGCCGAAGGATTGCGCGGTGGATTGCCAGCAACTGGTGTATCTGGCGCGGCAGATCCAGATCGGCCTCGGTCGTGACGCCGGCCGCGCCAGCCATGCCCTCGCCGCTGCGCAACCGCTGAGCGCCAATTACGAGGCCAAGCTGAGCCGCGAATATCCACAGCTGCAACGCTATCCGCTGGACGCTGGTGTGTTCAGCAAAACCACTGGCGACAAAGCCACGCCACAACTATGGATCATCGACCCGCACGGCAACCTCGTGCTGCGCTACGAGCCGAATGTGAAAGGCAAGGATCTGCTCAACGACCTGCGTCATCTGCTGAAACTGTCGAACATCGGATAAGGGCATCGTCATGGCCAAACCTGGATTTCGCCTCGCGCTGTTTGCCACCCTGCTGGCCCTGATTGTGGTGCTGCTCGGCGCCTACACGCGCCTGACCCACGCCGGCCTCGGTTGTCCGGACTGGCCGGGCTGCTACGGCTTTATCAGCGTGCCGAAAAGCGAAGCGCAACTGGCCCATGCCGAACTGCATTACCCCGACTCGCCGGTGGAGGCGCACAAGGGCTGGAACGAGATGATCCACCGCTACTTCGCCGGCACCCTCGGCCTGCTGATTTCGATTCTCGCCGGGCGCGCGTGGGTTAACCGTCGTCATCCGGGGCAACCGTTGAAGCTGCCGCTGTTTCTGCTGGCGGTGGTGTTTGCCCAAGCGGCGTTCGGCATGTGGACGGTGACGCTCAAGCTCTGGCCGCAAGTGGTCACCGGGCATCTGCTCGGCGGTTTTGCGACGTTGAGTTTGCTGTTTTTGCTGACGTTGCGACTGTCCGGCGTGCTGCCGGCGCTGACCGTGCCCAAGCGTCTGCAGTATTGGGCGACGGCGGGACTGTTGCTGGTGATCGGCCAGATCGCCCTCGGTGGCTGGGTCAGTTCCAACTACGCGGCGGTAGCCTGCATCGACTTCCCGACCTGCCACGGGCAGTGGCTGCCACCGGCAGATTTCGCCAATGGCTTTCACCTGACGCAACACATCGGCCCGAATTATCTCGGCGGGCAACTCGACAGTGATGCGCGCACGGCGATTCACCTGACTCATCGCATTGGTGCGCTGCTGGTGACGTTGGTGCTGCTCGGTCTGGCGTGGCAACTGAAAGTGGTCGGCATGACACGGCTGGCCGGCCTCGTGCTGATTGCCCTCGCCGCACAAATCACCCTCGGCATCAGCAACGTGCTGTTCCATCTGCCGCTGCCGGTGGCGGTTGCGCATAACGCCGGCGGTGCGGCGCTGTTGCTGACCATGGTGCTGGTCAACTATCACGCGCGCACCAGTCTGGTTCGGGTCAAACAACCGGTGCTCGCACGCTGGCGCCTGAGCCCGCGCAAACACTCTGCCGCGCCCATCACTATTAAAGGAGAAACGCCGTGGCGATTCTGATTGGCGAACGCCCGCATCAGGCGATCTGGCGTGATTATCTGGAGCTGACCAAACCGAAAGTCGTGGTGTTGATGCTGATCACCTCGCTGGTCGGCATGTTCCTCGCGACCCGCGCCGGGGTGCCGTGGACGGTGCTGGTGTTCGGCAATCTGGGGATTGCGCTGTGTGCCGGTGGCGCGGCGGCGGTCAATCATGTGGTGGATCGGCGCATCGATGCGGTGATGGCGCGTACGCACAAACGGCCGTTGGCCGAGGGCCGGGTTTCGCCGGCGGCGGCGCTGACGTTTGCGCTGGTACTGGCGCTGCTCGGTCAGGCCTTGTTGCTGACTTTCACTAATCCGCTGACCGCTTGGCTGACCTTGGCCTCGCTGCTCGGTTACGCAGTGATCTACACCGGTTTCCTCAAACGCGCGACGCCGCAGAACATCGTCATCGGTGGCCTCGCCGGCGCCGCTCCGCCGCTGTTGGGTTGGACCGCCGCCACCGGTCACGTCAGCGCCGAACCGTTGTTGCTGGTGCTGATCATCTTCGCCTGGACGCCGCCGCACTTCTGGGCGCTGGCGATTCATCGCAAAGAGGAATACGCCAAGGCCGACATCCCGATGCTGCCGGTCACCCACGGCGAGCACTACACCAAAGTGCACATTCTGCTGTACACCTTCGCGCTGCTGGCGGTGAGCCTGCTGCCGTACGTGATCCACATGAGCGGTGTGCTCTACCTGATTTGCGCGCTCGCTCTCGGCGCAAGGTTTCTGCTATGGGCCGTGGTGCTGTACCGTGGCACTCGGCCGCACGCGGCGATCAACACCTTCAAGTACTCTATTTGGTACTTGTTTCTGCTGTTCATCGCCCTGCTCGTAGACCACTACTTACTGTTGAACCTATGACTCGAACCCAGAAAACCGTCTTCATCCTCGTCGCCGTGATCGCGCTGATCCTGGGACTTACCGTCAACAAAGTGCTGAGCGGCAAGGGCCAGGGCGACCCGACTGCGCTGATCGACGCCGGCATTATCCTGCTGCCGCAGAGCCGCAATCTGCCGGACGTGACGATGACCGATCAGGACGGCAAACCGGTCGCGATCAATGAGCTGAAAGGTAAGTGGAGTCTGTTGTTCTTCGGCTATACCTTCTGCCCGGACATCTGTCCGACCACGCTGGCGCAACTGCGGCAGATCAAGAGTGAATTACCGAAAGACGCTGTGGACAAGTTGCAGATCGTGCTGGTCAGCGTTGATCCGAACCGCGATAACCCTAAACAGTTGAAGCAGTACCTGGGTTACTTCGATCCGCAGTTTGTCGGCCTGACGCCGACCTCGATTGAAGAGCTGCAGAAGGTGGCGAATGCGGTGAGTATTCCGTTTATTCCGGCGGATACCAGTAAGCCGAATTACACCGTCGACCATAGCGGCAATCTCGCGGTGATCGGCCCGGACGGGACGCAGCGTGGGTTTATTCGGGCGCCGTTGAATAATGCCAAATTGGTTGCGCAACTCCCGGTCATGCTTAACCGCAAATAAAAGCTGAAGAGCGAAAAGCCCCTCACCCTAACCCTCTCCCGGAGGGAGAGGGAACTGACCGAGGTGTTTGTTCGAGTTGCGCCGACCTGCAATTGTGAGTCGAACTCAGGCTCGAAAAGCATGAAGATCGGCCCCTCTCCCTCGGGAGAAGGCTGGGGTGAGGGGCAGCGTCACAGCAGGTCCAAAGCCAAACACCAGACACAAAAAAGGGGACGCACATGGCGTCCCCTTTTTCATTGCAGCCAGCCAAATCAGAACGCCGGCAACACCGCGCCCTTGTACTTCTCGGTAATGAATTGCTTCACTTCCGGGCTGTGCAGCGCTGCAGCCAGTTTCTGCATCGCGTCGCTGTCCTTGTTGTCCGGGCGGGACACGAGGATGTTCACGTACGGCGAATCGTTACCTTCAATCACCAGCGCGTCCTTGGACGGATCGAGCTTGGCTTCCAGCGCGTAGTTGGTGTTGATCAGCGCCAGATCAACCTGGGTCAACACGCGCGGGATGGTCGCGGCTTCCAGTTCACGGATTTTCAGGTCTTTCGGGTTGGTCGCGATGTCTTTGACGGTCGACAGGATGTTGGTCGGATCCTTCAACGTGATCACGCCCGCCTTGGCCAGCAGCAACAGCGCACGGCCGCCGTTGGTGGCATCGTTCGGGATCACCACGTTGGCGCCGCTTGGCAGATCCTTCAGATCCTTGAGCTTGCTCGAGTAGGCGCCCAGTGGCTCCAGGTGTACACCGGCCACAGCGACCAGGTGGGTGCCCTTGGCCTTGTTGAACTCATCGAGATAAGGCTGATGCTGGAAGAAGTTGGCGTCCAGCCGCTTTTCCGCGACCTGTACGTTCGGCTGAATGTAGTCGGTGAAGACCTTGACCTTCAGCTCCACGCCTTCTTTGGCCAAGGCCGGCTTCACGAACTCGAGGATTTCTGCGTGCGGCACCGGGGTGGCGGCAACGGTCAGGGTTTCGGCGTGGGCCGAGAATGCTGCAACGGCAGCAAAAGCAGCGATCAGTTTTTTCATTCAGCTAACTCCTTTTCAAAGCGCCCGTCTGGCGCCTGCCAGCGAATGGCCGGCTCATCTCTTGATTACAAAACCGGTTATTTGCGCGAGAAATGCACGACCAGTCGATCACCGACCATCTGCAGCACTTGCACCAAAATCAGCAGCAACACCACGGTGACGATCATTACGTCAGTCTGGAAACGCTGGTAACCGAAACGGATCGCCAAGTCACCCAGACCACCGGCGCCAACCACACCGGCCATTGCCGTGTAGGACACCAGTGTAATCGCCGTCACCGTAATCGCCGCGAAGATGCCCGGACGGGCTTCTGGCAGCAGGGCGTTCATGATGATCTGCCGGGTAGTCGCGCCCATCGACTGAGTCGCTTCGATGATGCCGCGATCGACTTCACGCAGCGCGGTTTCCACCAGACGCGCGAAAAACGGTGTAGCACCCACGACCAACGGCGGAATCGCGCCGGCCACGCCCAACGACGTGCCGGTAATCAGCACGGTGAACGGGATCATCACGATCAACAGAATAATGAACGGCAGCGAACGCAGGATGTTCACCGCCAGCGACAGGAACGCGTAGAGGCCACGGTATTCCAGCAACTGACGCGGGCTGCAGAGGAACAACAACACGCCCAGCGGCAGGCCGAGCAGCACGGTGAACAGCAGCGAACCGCCAAGCATCAGCATGGTGTCGCCAGTGGCCAGCCAGATTTCGTACCAGTCGATATTGGTGAAGAAACTGATCAGGTCTTCCATTAGCGCAATACCTCCATGTGAACGTCAGCGGCGGTGAAGCGGGCGAAGGCCGCTTCCATGTCGCCACCGGTGACGGCGAGGGTCAATTGCCCGTAAGGAATGTCTTTGATGCGGTCGATGCGACCGGCGAGGATGCTGTAGTCGACGCCGGTTTCCCGGGCGACAGTACCGAGCAGCGGCGCGTAGGTCGCTTCGCCCTGGAAGGTCAGACGCACGATGCGGCCCGGCACGTGAGCGAAGTCATCACGCTGCTCGCTTTCGTCGATCTGCTCGCTTTCCTGGACGAAACGCTTGGTGGTCGGGTGCTGCGGATGCAGGAACACATCGGCCACCGAACCTTGCTCGACGATCACGCCGGCGTCCATCACCGCCACTTGATCGCAGACGCGACGGATCACGTCCATCTCGTGGGTGATCAGGACGATGGTCAGTTTCAGTTCACGGTTGATCTCGGCCAGCAGTTGCAGAACCGACGCGGTGGTCTGCGGGTCGAGGGCGCTGGTGGCCTCGTCGCAGAGCAGAATCTTCGGCTTGGTCGCCAGAGCGCGGGCAATGCCGACGCGCTGCTTCTGGCCGCCGGACAATTGCGCCGGGTACTTCTTGGCGTGGTCGGACAGGCCAACCCGCGCCAGCAACTCGGCCACACGCTTGTCGATGTCGCTGCCCGACAGTTCGCCGGCCAGGGTCAGCGGCAACGCAACGTTGTCGGCCACGGTCTTGGAGGCGAGCAGGTTGAAGTGCTGGAAGATCATCCCGACTTGCTGACGGAAACGGCGCAGGCCGTTGGCGTCCAGTGCGGTGACTTCTTCGCCGTCAACGATGATCTTGCCGCCGCTGGAGTCTTCCAGGCGATTGATCAGACGCAGCAGGGTACTTTTACCCGCACCGGAATGGCCGATCAGGCCGAACACCTGCCCGTTCTCGATGGAGAGACTGGTCGGGTGCAGCGCGGGAATGTCCTTACCGGCGACGCGGTAAGTCTTGTGGACGTTTTGAAACTCGATCACGTAGCGAACCTTGTGGGGCGCGTTAGAAAAGGATCAGCGGTTAGCCGGGCGCGCATTTTAGCCTGTCCGTATAGAGGTTCTTAGCATTTATTTCGCAATTAACCTTCGATTTGGCAATAACAAGATCAAAGGTCATAAAAAAGGAACGTCCAAAGCAGCCCATCAGTCACTAAGTAAGCGACTTGAAAACCCTGGGTGCCGTGCCCGGGAACCACTCAAGAGTCCCCGGCAAACCACGGGGTCAACCGAGGAGTTTACGACTGATGAGCAAGAAGCCTACGTCCGACAAAAGCCAGATGGCCGGAACCGATACCCCGGATCGTGCCAACACCAATGCCAAGCTCGACAGCCTGGAAAAATTTCGCTCCGACGCCACTGGCCAGGCCCTGCGCACCAATCAGGGCGTGAAGATTGCCGATAACCAGAACACCCTCAAGGCCGGCCCGCGCGGACCGTCGCTGCTTGAAGACTTCATCATGCGCGAAAAGATCACGCATTTTGACCATGAGCGGATTCCGGAACGCATCGTCCACGCCCGCGGCACCGGCGCGCATGGTTTCTTCCAGGCCTACGAGAACCATTCGGCGCTGACCAAGGCCGGTTTCCTACAGGATCCGGGGAAAAAGACGCCAGTGTTTGTGCGTTTTTCCACGGTGCAGGGGCCGCGTGGTTCCGGCGACACCGTGCGTGACGTACGCGGTTTCGCGGTGAAGTTCTTCACCGATGAAGGCAACTTCGACCTGGTCGGCAACAACATGCCGGTGTTTTTCATTCAGGACGCGATCAAGTTTCCCGACTTCGTTCACGCGGTGAAACCCGAGCCGCACAATGAAATCCCGACTGGCGGTTCGGCGCACGATACGTTCTGGGACTTCGTTTCGCTGGTGCCGGAATCGGCGCACATGGTCATCTGGGCCATGTCCGACCGCGCGATCCCGAAAAGCCTGCGCAGCATGCAGGGCTTCGGCGTGCACACCTTCCGCCTGATCAATGCCGAGGGCAAATCGCGCTTCGTCAAATTCCACTGGCGCCCCACTGCCGGCACTTGCTCGCTGGTCTGGGACGAGGCGCAGAAGCTCGCCGGCAAAGACACCGACTACCACCGTCGCGACCTCTGGGAAGCGATCGAGATGGGCGACTATCCGGAATGGGAGCTGGGTGTACAGATCATCGAGGAGGAAAACGAGCACGACTTCGATTTCGACATCCTCGACCCGACCAAGCTGATCCCCGAAGAAATCGTGCCGATCACGCCGCTGGGCAAAATGACCCTGAACCGCAACCCGGACAACTTCTTTGCCGAGACCGAGCAGGTCGCGTTCTGCCCTGGCCACATCGTGCCAGGCATCGATTTCTCCAACGATCCGTTGCTACAAGGTCGGTTGTTTTCCTACACCGACACGCAGATCAGCCGACTCGGTGGGCCGAACTTTCATGAGTTGCCGATCAACCGCCCGGTCGCGCCGTTCCATAACGGCCAGCGTGATGCGCAGCACCGCACGGTGATCGACAAGGGTCGCGCCTCGTATGAGCCGAACTCGATTGATGGTGGCTGGCCGAAAGAAACCCCGCCGGCTGCGCAGGACGGTGGTTTCGAGAGCTATCCGGAGCGCATCGACGCGAACAAGATCCGCCAGCGCAGTGAGTCGTTCAGTGATCACTTCTCTCAGGCCCGACTGTTCTTCAAGAGCATGAGCAAGCATGAGCAGGAACACATCATTGCTGCCTACAGCTTTGAGTTGGGCAAGGTTGAGCGCGAGCACATCCGTGCGCGGGAAGTGAACGAAATCCTCGCCAATATCGATCTGGAACTGGCCAAGCGTGTGGCGGCCAATCTGGGCTTGCCAGCGCCGAGCAAAGGCACGGTGGATGTGCGCAAGGTATCGTTTGATCACTCGCCGGCGTTGAGTCAGGCGAATTTGCTGCCAGAGAACATCAAGACGCGAAAAGTAGCGATTCTGGCTGCGAACGGCGTCGATGGTGCGGCGATTGATGCAATGAAGAAAGCGCTAGCAGCGGAAGGTGCGCATGCCAAGTTGCTCGGTCCGACTTCGGCACCGGTGAAAACTGCCGACGGCAAATCATTGCCGGTAGACGCTTCGATGGAAGGCATGCCTTCGGTGATCTTCGATGCGGTGTTTGTCCCGGGTGGCGCGGCGTCGATCAAGGCGTTGAGCGGCGACGGCGTGGCGTTGCATTACCTGCTGGAGGCTTACAAGCATTTGAAGGCGATTGCGTTGCACGGGGATGCCAGGCATTTGCAGGATCTGCTGAAACTGGAGGCGGATGACGGATTGCTGCAAGGCAAGGATGTGCCGGCGTTGACCAAACCGTTTTTTGCGGCGATCGGGCAGCATCGGGTTTGGGAGCGGGAGCCTAAGGCCAAGGCCATTCCAGCTTAAGATCTTCGTTGGTTGAAAGTACGCTTTCGCGAGCAAGCTCGCTCCCACAAGGGATCTCTGGTGAACACAGATTTTGTGTCAGACCGAGATCAAATGTGGGAGCGAGCTTGCTCGCGAAGCTTTTTAGGGTTTACGCGGGCTCAAAACCATCTGCGCCGGCACGGTACGCACGATCTGCTTCTCAATCTTCAGATCAAAATCCGGGTTCAGTTTCTTCACCCGCTTGCTCAGCAACGTCGCCAACCACGGATAGTCATTGGTGCGTGGCGCCTGAATGGTCACCCCACACTCATAATTCACCACATCAGCGGCGATCGCATCCAGTTGTCGGCGAAGTTTGCGGCTATCGGTGATATTCAATGCAACCGTAGTGCTCTCGGCGGTCGGATCGATCACCTTGGCTTTCGGCTTGGCTTCGGCGGCCAGCAGCGCGGCTTCAGCCTTTTCCAGCTCAGCCTTGCGCGCTTCAGTGATGGCGCCATTCACGCCACCGGTCAGCGCCGGGGCCTTCGGCATCAACGCACGGGCACGGCTCAACGCTGTGGCGGCGGCATTCACATCACCCTTCTGCAGCACGATCTGGCTGCGACGCAGATACGCTTCGGCCAGCTGCCGCTGGTATTGCTCAAGGGATTGATCGTTGGGGGTTTCTTTCTGCAAAGCGGCCAACTGGTCTTCGGCAGTGGCCAGTTCGCTGCTGGCCAGGCTTTGCTCCAGCTGTGCGATGGCCGTAGCCCGCGCATCGGGGACTTCGGCCACCGGCGGCGTGCTTTGGCAGGCGCCCAGCAGCACTGAAAATGCGACAAGGAGCAGATAACGGGAGGCGAACGGCTTCATTCCTGCGACTCTCTATTTGCGCAAAAAGCGGCCAAGTCTACACCCCACGACGGGGCAGAACAAAACTCAGCAGAAACAGTGCGGCCGCCGTCACAACGATTGACGGCCCGGCCGGGGTGTCCTTGAACCACGACAGCGCCAGCCCGCCACACACGGCGAGCATGCCCAGCAGGCTCGCGCCCAGTGCCATCTGTTCCGGTGAACGGGCGTGACGCTGTGCCGCAGCCGCCGGGATGATCAACAGCGAGGTAATCAGCAACACCCCGACGATTTTCATCGCCACCGCGATCACCACCGCAATCAACAACATCAGTGCCATGCGCAGACCGGCGACCGGCAGGCCTTCGACCTTGGCCAACTCTTCGTGCACGGTAATCGCCAGCAATGGCCGCCACAGTGTCACCAGCAACACCAGCACCGCCGCGCTGCCGCCGAGGATCCATGCCAGATCGGTCGGGCTGATCGCCAGCAGGTCGCCGAACAGATAGGCCATCAGGTCGATCCGCACTTCATGCATGAAGCTTAGTACCACCAGGCCGAGAGAGAGCGTGCTCGGTGCGAGAATTCCCAACAGCGTGTCGGACGCCAGCGGTTGGCGCTGTTGCAGCGTGACCAGCAGCACCGCCAGCAACAGACAGCCTACGGTCACCGCAACGGTAGGGCTGACATCCAGCAGAAAGCCCAGCGCCACGCCGAGCAGTGCGGCGTGGGACAAGGTGTCGCCGAAATAGGCCATGCGCCGCCAGACCACAAACGAACCCAACGGACCTGCAACGATCGCCAGCGCCAGACCTGCAAGCAGGGCATACAACAGAAAATCAGCCATGCTTGCAGTTGTCTCCGTGAACGTGAGGTTGGCCAATAACCGGCCCTTTGACCACCGAACCGTGCAGGTCATGCGCGTGGTCGTGATGGTGGTGATAGACCGCCAGGCTCTGCGCGTTCTTGCCGAACAGTTCGACGAACGCCGGATCGCCGCTGACCTGCTCGGGATGCCCGGAGCAGCAGACGTGACGGTTGAGGCAGACCACCTGATCGGTGGTGCTCATCACCAGATGCAAATCGTGGGACACCATCAACACGCCGCAGCCATGGCGGTCGCGCAGACGGGTGATCAGGCTGTACAACTCGGCTTGCCCGGCGACGTCGACGCCTTGCACCGGCTCATCGAGTACCAGCAATTCCGGTTCGCGCAGCAGCGCCCGAGCCAGCAGCACACGCTGCATTTCACCGCCGGAAACGCTTTGCACCGGGCTGTCGATGACGTGTTCGGCGCCGACTTCTTTCAATGCCGCCAGCGCACGCGGACGGTCAACGCCCGGCACCAGCCGCAGAAAGCGCAGCACCGACAGCGGCAAGGTCGGATCGACGTGAAGTTTTTGCGGCATATAGCCGACACGCAGTTTCGGCTTGCGCCAGACGCTGCCGCTGTCCGGTTTCAACAGGCCAAGCACGGCACGCACCAGCGTGGTCTTGCCGGCACCGTTGGGGCCGATCAGGGTGACGATCTGCCCCGGCTCGACGCTCAGCTCGATGTTGTCCAGCACGGTCTGCCCGGCAAATGTGACGGCGACCTGCTCCAGACGGATCAGCGCATTGCTCATCAAGCCCCCTGGCAACCGGAGCACAGGCCGACGACTTCGACGGTCTGCGCTTCGACGATGAAACCAACGTCCTTGGCGCTGTTGATGATCGCGTCGCTGATCACTTTTTGCTCAAGTTCGATGGCAGCGTGGCAATCGCGGCAAATCAGGAACTGGCCCTGATGCGCGTGTTCCGGGTGCACGCAGCCAACGAACGCGTTGAGCGAGGAGATGCGGTGCACCAGGCCGTTTTCCAGCAGGAAATCCAGCGCGCGGTACACGGTCGGCGGCGCGGCGCGGCGGCCGTCCTGCTCGCTCAGCACGGCAAGAATGTCGTAGGCGCCCAGCGGCTTGTGGCTTTGCCACACCAATTCCAGCACCCGGCGGCGCAACGCGGTCAGGCGCAAGCCTTTCTGGGCGCACAAGGTATCGGCCTCGGACAAAGCGCTGTGCACGCAATGAGAGTGGTCGTGGGGACGGCTGGCAATCGGTGTAATAGGCATGGGCGGCGACGAGTTTTGATAGAGACGTTATTATGTTACCCGTTCTCGCCTCCTTGAGTGGTCATCGTGTCCCGACTTTTTTCTGTTTTTGTGGCTTTTGTCGCCAGTTTTCTGCTGATCGGTTCGGCTCAGGCCGAGGTCAAAGTCCTCACCAGCATCAAGCCGTTGCAGCTGATTGCAGCGGCCGTACAGGACGGTGTGGCGATTCCCGAAGTGCTGTTGCCGCCGGGTGCCTCGCCACACAATTACGCGCTGCGCCCATCCGACGTACGGAAGGTGCAATCGGTGGATCTGCTGTACTGGATCGGCCCGGACATGGAAGGTTTCCTGCCGCGCGTGCTGAACGGTCGTACGCTGCCGAGCGTCGCGGTGCAGGATTTGCCGGGGATGAAACTGCGTCGTTTTGCTGAAGACAGCCACTCCCACGCCGAAGAGGCCGACGAGCATGATCACGATCATCGTCCGGGCACGCTGGATGCGCATTTGTGGTTGTCGCCAGTCAATGCGCGGGTGATCGCCGACAAGATGGCCGCTGACCTCAGCGCCGCAGATCCGGCCAACGCCGAGCGTTATCAGAGCAATGCCAAGGCGTTTGATGAGCGTCTGGATGCATTGGATCAGCGTTTGAAAAAGCGTCTGGCCAGCGTTGAAGGCAAGCCTTACTTCGTCTTCCACGAGGCGTTTGATTACTTTGAAGAGGCTTATGGCCTGAAGCACACCGGCGTGTTCAGCGTGGCTGCGGAAGTGCAGCCAGGCGCGCAGCATGTCGCGGCGATGCGCAAGCGCTTGCAGGAAGTGGGCAAGACCTGTGTATTCAGCGAGCCGCCGTTGCGTCCGCGTCTGGCGGAGACGCTGGTGGCTGGCCTGCCGGTGAAACTGGCTGAGCTGGATGCGTTGGGCGGGTACACCCCGGCGACGGCTCAGGGCTATGAGCAGGTGTTGGAGAAGCTGGGTAACGATCTGGCCGGGTGCCTGGAATCTCTGTAGCCCCCCTAAAAAAAGATCGCAGCCTTCGGCAGCTACAGGATGTACACCAATCCCATGTAGGAGCTGCCGAAGGCTCGGGCCGCGTTCGGACGATCTTTTGATCTTAAAGCGCGAAAGGCAAAGGTGTGTGAACCTGCTGCCGCTGCGCCAAGCGCTGTTCAAACTCCTGCGGATCGTGAATCAACACATCCTGCCCGGCAAACTGCTCCGCCGCGATCAACCGCGACAACCAGAACCGCACACAGGCCACACGCAGCATGGTCGGCCACAACTCAGCCTCCGCCGCCGTAAATGGTCGCAGCGCCGCATAAGCGCCAAGGAATGCGCGAGCACGCGGGCCATCAATCAGACCGTCCTCGTCCGAACACCAGTCATTCAAGGCAATCGCCACGTCATACAGCATCGGCCCCGAGCAGGCGTTGTAGAAGTCGATCAGCCCGGTCAGGTGCGTGCCTTCAAACATCGCGTTATCGCGGAACAGGTCGGCATGAATATTCGCCCGAGGCAGCGCGAGAATCTTCTCTTTGCGCTCGGTGATCTCGTCCAGCGCCTTTTGCAGCAAGGCACGCGGCTCATCGCTCAGGTGCGAGAGAAACTCTGTGCCCTCTTCCAGCATCCAGTCCAGGCCACGATCGGTCTTGCGCTTGATCATGCGCTCGCCCTGCGTCGCCAAGTGCAGATGCGCCTGCAATTCGCCGACCTGCACGCAATGCTGGGCATTGGCGACCTTGATGTGCTTGCCGGAAAGGCGCGGCTGCAGCAGTGCCGGCTTGCCTTTCAGCTCACGCAACGCCACGCCGTCAGTGGTGCGCAACGCGTACGGCACTGGCAAATCGGCTTCGTGGAGCACGTCGAGCAGGTCGATGAAGAACGGCATCTCCTGCACCGGGCCGCGTTCAACCAGAGTCAGGACAAATTCGCCCTGCTCCAGGCTGATAAAGAAGTTGGTGTTTTCGCTGCCGGCGGCGATCCCCTGGAAATCAAGCAGACGGCCAAGCCCGTAAGGGGCGAGAAAGGTTTCCAGCTCGGGCCGAGCCAGGGGAGTGAACACAGACATGGTTAAAAACTGCTCAGTTCAGGCGCCACGACCGCGTGGCGCCGATTAAAAGTCGGGAAACTTACTTCCAGGTAAAGATTTCCCACGACGGAATCAGCATATCCGGCTGGTCGGAGCGAATGTAGTTCGCGTCCGTACCATCGGCGCGCACCAGGAAATACGGTTTGCCACCCTTCGGCGTGACCTTGATCGCGTAGACGAAGCCACTGCGACTGTATTCCTGGATGACCTTGTCGCCTTCCGTGTGCGTGTTAATGGTAACTTCCGGCTCCTTTGACGACGCATCATCCGCCGCCATCGCGGCCAACGGTGAGGCAGCAATCAGACCGACCAGCAGCAAGCGATTTAACGTACGCATGATAACCTTGTCCCTTTGTCGTCAACGGTCCCGCTATTCTAGCGCCGGACCCGCCGAAAAGGTTGATCCTGCTCATGAGCCAAGCCCCCCTCGTCCTGGTGGACGGTTCGTCTTACCTGTACCGCGCCTTTCACGCGCTGCCACCACTGACCACCTCCAAAGGCCTGCCGACCGGTGCGGTCAAAGGCGTGCTGAACATGCTCAAGAGTCTGCGCAAGCAGTACCCGGACAGCCCGTTCGCCGTGGTGTTCGACGCCAAGGGCGGGACATTTCGCGATGAAATGTACGCCGAATACAAAGCCAACCGCCCAAGCATGCCCGACGACATGCGCGTGCAGATCGAGCCGCTGCACCAGAGCGTGATCGCTCTTGGTTTCCCGCTGCTGTGCGTGGAAGGCGTCGAGGCCGACGACGTCATCGGCACCCTCGCCCGCAGCAGCGCGGCGGCAGATCGTCCGGTGGTGATCTCCACCGGCGACAAGGACATGGCGCAACTGGTCGATGGCCACATTACCTTGGTCAACACCATGTCCGGTAGTTCGATGGATGTGGAAGGCGTGAAGGAGAAATTCGGCGTCGCACCCGAGCAGATCATCGATTATCTGGCGCTGATGGGCGATTCGTCCGACAACATTCCGGGCGTTCCGGGCATCGGCCCGAAAACTGCGTCCGGCCTGTTGGTCGGGGTCAACGGCGGCCTCACCGAGCTGTACGCCAATCTCGACATCGTCCCGACCCTGCCGATTCGCGGCGCGAAAACCCTGCCGGCCAAGCTCGAAGAGCACAAGGAGATGGCGTTCCTCTCCTATCAACTGGCGACCATCAAGGTCGATGTGCCACTGGACGTCGAGCTCGACGATCTGCAAATGGGCGCGGAAGATCCGGCCAAGCTCTACGAGCTGTACTCGCTGCTGGAATTCAAAAGCTGGATCAACGATCTGGATCGCGACGCCAAACGTCTGGAATTGAGCGCGGCCACCGAGCCTGTGCCGGCTGGTGATCTGTTCAGCACACCAGCAGAAGAAGCGCCTGCCGCTCCTGCTGAAGCCGCTTACGAAACCATCCTAGATCAGGCGCGCTTCGACGTCTGGCTGGAAAAACTCAACAACGCCAAACTGTTCGCCTTCGATACCGAAACCACCGGCATCGACGCGCAGCAGGCGCAACTGGTCGGTCTGTCGTTCGCCGTGCAGGCCAACGAAGCCGCGTACATCCCGCTGACCCACTCCTACATCGGCGTGCCGGAACAGCTGGATCGCGACACCGTACTGCGTGCACTCAAGCCGATTCTGGAAGACCCGAGCAAGCTCAAGGTCGGCCAGCACGCCAAGTTCGACATGAACATCCTGGCCAACTGCGCCATCGGCGGCGACCAGAACCAAGGCATCAACGTGCGCGGCATCGCGTTCGACACGATGCTTGAGTCTTACGTGCTCAACTCCACCGCCACCCGCCACGACATGGACAGCCTCGCGCAGAAGTACCTGGATCACACCACCGTGAGCTTCCAGGACATCGCCGGCAAAGGCGCCAAGCAGCTGACCTTCGACCAGATCGCGCTGGAGCAGGCCGGGCCGTACGCCGCCGAAGACGCCGACATCACCCTGCGTCTGCACCAGACTTTGTTTGAAAAGCTCAGCGCCATCCCGAGCCTGGCCAGCGTGCTGACCGACATCGAGATTCCGTTGGTGCCGGTGCTGGCGCGCATCGAACGCCAAGGCGCGTTTGTCGACGCTGAGCTGCTCGGCATCCAGAGCATCGAGCTGGGCAACAAAATGGTTGCGCTGGAGCGCGAAGCCTTCGAAATCGCCGGGGAAGAATTCAACCTTGGGTCGCCGAAGCAACTGGGCGTGATTCTCTACGAGAAACTCGGCCTGCCAGTGCTGAAGAAGACCGCCAAAGGTCAGCCGTCCACTGCTGAAGAAGTGCTGGCGAAACTTGCTGAAGACGATCACCGCTTGCCGAAGGTGCTGATGGAGCACCGCTCGATGAGCAAGCTGAAAAGCACTTACACCGATCGCCTGCCGGAGCAGATCAACCCGCGCACCGGGCGTATTCACACCTCGTATCACCAGGCCGTGGCGTCGACCGGGCGCTTGTCTTCCAGCGATCCGAACCTGCAGAACATCCCGGTGCGCACCGCTGAAGGTCGACGCATCCGTCAGGCGTTTGTAGCGCCAAAGGGCTACAAACTGCTGGCGGCGGACTATTCGCAAATCGAACTGCGGATCATGGCGCACCTGTCCAAGGATGAAGGCCTGATGAACGCCTTCCGCAACAATCTGGACGTGCACACCGCCACCGCTGCCGAAGTGTTCAAGGTCGAACTCAACGAGGTGACTTCCGACCAGCGCCGCGGCGCCAAGGCGATCAACTTCGGCCTGATCTACGGCATGGGCGCGCAGAAGCTCGGCAAGGACATCGGCGTCGACACCAAGACCGCCAAGGCCTACATCGACACCTACTTCGCCCGCTATCCGGGGGTTCGCGAATACATGGATCGCACCCGCGCGCAGGCGGCGGATCAGGGTTATGTCGAAACCTTCTTCGGTCGTCGCCTGTACCTGCCGGAAATCAATTCGAACAAGCCACAGGAACGCGCTGCCGCCGAGCGCACGGCGATCAACGCGCCGATGCAGGGCACGGCTGCCGACATCATCAAGAAAGCCATGGTCGCGGTGGATAACTGGCTGGCGACGTCCGGGCTGGACGCCAAAGTCATCCTGCAGGTGCACGATGAACTGGTGCTGGAGGTTCGCGAGGATCTGGTCGAGCAGGTCAGTGCCGAAATTCGCGTGCACATGAGCGAAGCGGCGAAACTGGACGTGCCGCTGCTGGTTGAAGTGGGCGTGGGCAATAATTGGGATGAGGCTCACTGAGCCTTTTGAACACGGTTTGCCGCGACCTGTTGTCGTGGCAACGCCGGTAAAACCTGCTTATTTCGAAAAGCGCTTGGGGTTATTCCAAAGCTTTTTGAAAAAAATCTGAACTAATCTGGAAGGACACCACTCAGAGATACTGAATGGCTGGTGAAGCCCTTCGATGCTCCTATGTTGTGTTAAGTGTTGGCAGATATCTGAACCCCGCCCTAGCGGTTCGGAACTTAAACCCCGGAATTTCTCCCTCCCCAATGAAATCCGGGGCTTTTTTTGCCCAAAAATCGGCTGTAGCACGCTCAGACTGCGTTGAAAGCACAGCTAAAAATGCTCATTTAGGTACCCTAAAGTCGAGCGCGACCCCGGCCGCTTTTCACTGTGCTTTCGCCTTGCCTGCGCCCACCACAGCCAATTTTCTAATCCCTGTTTACTCAGCCGCCTCGGCGCCTTTGTCTGCCAGTTCCATCCAGCCTGCCAATACAGTGTAGGCCTCTTCCAGGCCCATGCGTTTTGGTGCGGAGAAAAGCTGGATGGTGACCAGATCACCCCACCCCTTACGAATTTCCGACTGCACCTTGAGTAGGGTGTTCTTGGCTGCGCCGTAGGTCAGCTTGTCGGCCTTGGTCAGCAGGATGTGCATCGGCATGCCGGCCGCAACGGCCCAGTCGAGCATCAGCAGGTCGAAGTCGGTCATTGGATGACGGATGTCCATCATCAAAATCAAACCCTTCAAACTCTCGCGGCCACCGAGGTAAGCCTCAAGGTGACGCTGCCAGTGCATCTTCAGCGGGATCGGTACTTTTGCATAACCGTAGCCCGGCAGGTCGACCAGACGGCGATCTTCGTCTAGCTTGAAGAAGTTCAACAGCTGTGTGCGACCCGGCGTTTTCGAGGTGCGCGCCAGGCTGGCGTGAGTCAGGGTGTTCAGTGCGCTGGATTTGCCGGCGTTGGAACGACCGGCAAACGCCACTTCGAAGCCTTCGTCGTCAGGGCATTGATCGACTTTGGCGGCACTGAGCATGAACGTGGACTGTTGGCACAGGCCGAGGATGGGATTCTTGAGTTGCATGGGATTTCCGATGTGGGCGGCGCCGGGATTGGGCGCGGAACGCGGTGTCGCTTCCGTTTCAGTGACGCCAGTATATAATGCCGCAGATTTTGTGTGTGCTTTGTCCCAGCGAAGGATGAAGTTCACGAGAGCGACAGACTTTGATTGCGCATTAGAACGCAGAACGCTCTCAACCCTGAAAAGGTCGTTTTATGACGAAATGGCTGCTGGCTGCCGGAGTCTTGATGCCGCTTTACAGCGCACAGGCTACACAGGATCCGGAAGCTGTGTACAACCGTGTTTGTGGTGCCTGTCATTCCGGCCAACTACCCATGGCGCCCGAAAGAGGCGATCAGGAAGCTTGGACGCCGAGGTTGGCGAAAGGTATGGAGACGCTGGTGCAACACGTGACCCAGGGTTTCAAGGCGATGCCGCCGCGTGGTTTGTGCATGGACTGCAGTGCCGAGGATTACCAAGCCATCATCCTTTGGATGAGCGAGTAAACCCGGTCCATAACTTAACCCTTAGCCGTAGTTGGATTAGCTGATGAACAAATTGATCGTGAGTCTGCTGTTGACCGTGGGAATCTCAGGCTTCGCCCATGCTGCCGGTGATGCCGCAGCGGGCCAGGCAAAAGCCGCCGTTTGCGGAGCCTGCCATGGCCCGGACGGGAACAGCATGGCGCCAAATTTTCCAAAACTGGCCGGTCAAGGTGAACGCTACCTGACCAAGCAACTGCACGACATCAAGTCGGGCAAGCGCACCGTGCTGGAAATGACCGGATTGCTGACCAACCTGAGCGATCAGGACCTGGCCGACATCGCTGCCTACTTCGCCAGCCAGAAAGGCAGCGTCGGCGCCGCCGATCCGAAGATCGTCGCTCGCGGTGAAGCCTTGTTCCGTGGCGGCAACCTCGCCAAGGGCCTGCCAGCCTGCACCGGTTGCCACTCGCCGAACGGCGCCGGCAACGCCGCTGCCGGCTTCCCGCACCTGGGTGGCCAACACGCTCAATACATCGCCAAGCAGCTGACTGATTTCCGCAAGGAAGAAGGCGGCCGTACCAACGATGGCGACACCATGACCATGCAGACCATCGCCAAGCGCCTGAGCGACGAAGACATCGCTGCGGTCTCCAGCTACATTCAAGGCCTGCACTAAGAGCATTTGGCAGCGATAGATCTCGCGCAACGTTAACGCTCGATTAATCCGTCGCAGCAAGTATAAAAAGGGTGGCTTTGGCCGCCCTTTTTTGTGGCCGCTGCCGTTACACTACAGAACTCATGCCCGCCAGGATCTGTCTGAAAACAGGTCGCGCGAGGCGACCCAAATTGTCCAGGAGTAAAGCATGCGTAATCTGATCATCAGCGCCGCTCTCGTCGCTGCCAGCCTGTTCGGCGTGACCGCTCAAGCCGCCGAAGCCCCAGCCGCCCCTTACGTCGAGCTGGCCAACCCGGTACCGGTTGCAGAGCCTGGCAAGATCGAAGTGGTCGAGCTGTTCTGGTACGGCTGCCCGCACTGCTACGCCTTTGAGCCGGTGATCAACCCATGGGTTGAAAAACTGCCGTCCGACGTCAACTTCGTGCGCATCCCGGCCATGTTCGGCGGCCCATGGGACGCTCACGGCCAGATGTTCCTGACCCTGGAAGCCATGGGTGTCGAGCACAAGGTTCACAACGCCGTGTTCAACGCGATCCAGAAAGAACACAAGAAGCTGACCGACAAGAACGACATGGCCGACTTCCTCGCCACCCAGGGCGTGGACAAGGACAAGTTCCTCGCCACCTTCGACTCGTTCGCCATCAAAGGTCAGATCGTGAAAGCTCGCGAACTGGCCAAGAAGTATGAAATCACCGGCGTTCCAACCATGATCGTCAACGGTAAATACCGCTTCGATATCGGCTCTGCCGGTGGTGCCGAGCAAGCGCTGCAACTGGCTGACCAACTGGTCGCCAAAGAGCGAGCGGCAACCAAGGCTGCTGCCAACTAAGCGCGGCAACCGCCATGCGCCGCTGGAAGTCTGAACGCATCGTTGGCCTGCATGATCCGCAGGTCAACGAGCATCACCTGGAGTCCACGGGCCTGCCCGCAGACCAGCGTCTGCGTCTGCTCAGTTTCAATATCCAGGTCGGCATCAGCACCGAGCGCTATCGGCATTACCTGACCCGTAGCTGGCAGCACCTGCTGCCGCACAACGGCCGCTCAGGCAATCTGCAAAAAATCGGCGACCTGCTTGGCGACTTCGATCTGGTCGCCCTGCAGGAAGCCGATGGCGGCAGCCTGCGTTCAGGCTACGTCAATCAAGTCGAACACCTGGCCCATCTCGGCGCCTTCCCCTACTGGTACCAACAACTCAATCGCAACCTCGGTCGACTGGCCCAGCACAGCAATGGCGTGCTCAGTCGCCTGAAACCGTCGGCAATTGAAGATCACCCGCTGCCTGGCCCGAAAGGTCGCGGCGCGATCCTGCTGCGTTTTGGCGAAGGCCCGGAAGCGCTGGTGGTGGTGATGATGCACCTGGCCCTTGGCGCGCGCACGCGCAGCCTGCAACTGGCCTACATTCGTGAGCTGATCGGCGGCTATAAACATCAAATACTGATGGGTGACATGAACACCCATGCCAGCGATCTGCTACAACATTCACCGTTACGCGATCTCGGTTTGCTGGCCCCGCAGGTGGAAGCGACATTCCCCAGCTGGCGTCCTCAGCGTTGCCTTGATCATATTTTGCTCAGCCCGACCCTGACCCTGGAAAAGGTCGAAGTGCTGGCCCAACCGATTTCCGATCACCTGCCGGTCGCGGTAGAGATTCGTCTGCCGGGTTCGCTCACGGCCGATGCATTGCCCGCGATGAGTCCTGCCCCTCGCGGAACCCCTGAATGAGCGACGACGCCCAGCGCTGGAAAGAGAAGTACCTCAAAAGCATCGAACAGCAGGACAAGCTCGAACGCCGTTGGGCCGCCAGGCTCGATTTGCTGCGTCGTGGTCTGGTGCGCAGCACGCTGGCTGCCGAGGGCACCGACAAGGTTGTTGATCAGTGCATGAAAGAGATGCGCGATGTGGTGCGTACCGACGACATGGACGCCGGCCTCGCCGCTCTGCTACCGCGCCTGGAAAAAGCCGTGCTCGATTCCGAGCAGCGCCGCGAGACCCGCATCGATCAGGTCAGTACCGCGCTGACATCGCTCGTTACCCAGTTGCAGGCGTTGCCGCTGCCGCGTGAAGTCGCTCAGCCACTGAAGAAGTTCGCCAAACAGCTGGATAGTCGCGTCGGGTCGGCGCGAGAAATGCCATTGCTGCTGAGTGAACTCAGCGGCTTGCAGGGTAAGGCGTTGAGTCAGCTGGAAACGCCCGCAGAGCCGGGTCGCCCGGGTCTGCTGCAACGGCTGTTCGGTAGCCGCGACAGCGAAGAGGTGCCAGCGACGGAATCACCCGCGCCGCTGCAAGCCTCGCCGCCACTGCAACCGCTTGCCCCACCGGCACCCGAGCCAGAGGCCGCACAGCCTGCCCCAGTCGCAGCGATTGAAACCGTGACGGCAGCTCCCGCCATCGACCCGCCTACGCCTGTCGAAACAACGAAGCCGGCCGCCCAGACTCAATTGGAGCCGGAACCGGCAGAAGTAGTTGCCTTTGTGCCACCGACTGTTGTCAACAACGTCATCAGCCCTGCGCTCGAACCGCAGGCTGAACGCTTCGAACCTGAGCCTGTTTTTGCCCCGGCTCCCGCTCAGACTGACATCGCGCCTGCCGCCATCAATCCTGATGAACTGACCCACCCCGGCGACCCGACACCACTGATCCTCGACAGCCTGCCGCTGCCTGAACCGATTGCGCAGGCGCTGGCTGCCATCGACCCGGAGCAGCCCGAGCACGACATTCTCTTCGCCCTGCCCGATTCCCCCGAGCCGTCCTACAGCTCGGTGGCCAAGCACATCGAAGACACCCTGATCGGTCTCCTCGACGACCTGACCCTGCCGGAGCGCCACCGCCCGCAAGCCGAAGCCATGCGCGAACGGCTCAAACACGGCTTGAACTGGTACGAACTGATCCCGATCCTCGACGATCTTGCAACGTTGATGCTGGCGATCACCGACAGCGGCCAGCACGAATTCGAAGCCTACCTGCAACAGCTCAACGAACGCCTCGAAGCGTTCCAGAGCAACCTGCAAGCCGCCAGCGAAGGCCATGCCGACAACAGCTCGGCGGCGAAAGCCATGGATACGCAGATCCGCGAGCAAGTCGACGGCTTGCAGACCAGTGTGCAGGAAGCAGCGGATCTGGATGACCTCAAGCAAGTGCTGGAAAACCATCTCGAAGGTCTGCTCGGCACCATGGATCAGCATCAGAAGCAGCGCGACGCCCGCGAGCAGGAAGTGGCGGCGCGGCTCAAAGGCCTGTCCGAGCGCGTGGCGCACATGGAGCAGGAAGCCCAGGGTTTCCGCGAACACCTCGAAGAACAGCGGCAGAAAGCTCTGATCGATCCCCTCACGGGCCTGCCCAATCGCGCTGCGTGGAGCGAACGGCTCGAGCATGAAATCAAGCAATGGCAGCAGCACGGCAACACCTTGAGCCTGGCCATGCTCGACCTCGATCACTTCAAACGCATCAACGACAATTACGGCCATTTGGCCGGCGACAAGGTGCTGAAGATCATTGCCACCGTGTTGCGCAAACGCCTGCGCGGCTCGGACTTCATTGCCCGTTTCGGCGGGGAAGAGTTCGTTCTGTTGATGCCGGCAACGCCGCCGGCAGTCGGCGCCAAACTGTTGGAAACCCTGCGCGCAGCGATCGAAGCCTGCCCTTTCCACTTCAAAGGCGAGCGGGTGACGATCACCCTTTCCATGGGACTGACGACATTTCGCGCGGGAGAACACAGTGATCTGGTATTGAAAAGAGCCGATCAGGCGCTTTACCGCGCAAAAAATGCAGGACGCAATCGGGTCGAGCTGGGCTGAGCAAATTGTTCCATTTTGTTTAAATCCGCCCGCTGACCGTCGAGACGCAAGGCAGTACGTTACACTGTTGCATTACTGTCTTGCGTGTATTGCCCTCTGCCATGAAATTCTTTGCCCTCCTCGCGTCGCTGCTCGTTCTGGCCGGTTGTGCCAGTAGTCCGCATTACGACACCCGCCATCCTTCGGCCAATTACGACAGCCGCATCCAGTTCGTGATCGTCCATTACACGTCGGCCTCGCTGGAGCGCTCGCTGCAATTGCTGACCCACGGTGAGGTCAGCAGCCATTATCTGATCGGCGACGACAAGGGCGGCACCGTTTACAAGCTGATGGATGAAAACCAGCGTGCCTGGCACGCCGGCGAAAGCCAATGGCAGGGCCGCACCTGGCTCAACTCAAGCTCCATCGGCATTGAAATCGTCAATCCGGGCTTCAAGGACACGCCGACCGGGCGCCTGTGGTATCCATACAGTGAGGCGCAGATCCAATCGCTGATCGTCCTGCTCAAGGACATCAGCAAACGCAACGGCATCAGCCCGCGCCACATCATCGGTCACAGCGATATCGCGCCATTGCGCAAACTCGATCCGGGGCCGCTGTTCCCCTGGAAGCGTCTCGCCGCTGAAGGCTTGGGCATCTGGCCGAACGAACAGGCGGTTGCGCGTCAGCAAATGCTGTTCAACAGCGGCGAACTGCCAAGCATCAGCTGGTTCCAGGCACAACTGGCGCATTTGGGTTACGACACACCGCAGACCGGTGAACTGGATGTCGCGACGCGGCACGTGCTGGCCGCGTTCCAGATGCACTTCCGGCCTTCACGCTTCGACGGCACGCCGGATGCGCAAACGGCCGCGCTGTTGCTGGTCCTCAATCAGACAAAATAATGACGCCCGCCCGACGGTCAGGGCGAAATTGCAATCAGCAGCTATAACTCATTGGTAATTCTTCGGATATTCCATGATGGTTGCTACCCGAGAGACGCTGCGTAGCTGGTTTTATCGCCCCTGGTTTTTGGCGATGATCGCGGCTGTCCTCAGTGCCTGCCTGCTGATAGCCGGCGGTATGTTCGTGGCAATGCGTCAGGTCGAACAAAACGAAAGCCAGGAAATGAACGCACAAGGCGAGCGTTTCCTCGCCCGCCTCGAACAATTGTTCGGCCAATTACGCGAAAGCCTCGATGACCTGGAGGCGCAGCCATTGCGCAGTTGTGACGATGAAATGATCGCCACGCTGCAACAAGTCACCTTCAATTATCGCTTCGTCTACGAAGCGGCCTATATGGATGCCTCGCGGATCTGCTCTAACCGCCCGCGCCAGGAAGGCCTGTCAGTGGTCCGCGCGCCTGATATCAAAGGCCCGACGTACAGTTACTGGCTGAACACCACCACTGAACCGGATGAAAACCGCGCAGCGCTGATGCTGGGGCGCGGCAACTTCCGCGTGGCCACCTCACGCGGGCACCTGACTGACATGGTCGATCTGTCGCCCGGCAGCAGCCTGCTGGTGGTGCTCGATCACGGCGCACGGGCTATCCCGGTCCTCGGCACGGCGCAGACCTGGCCACCGACCGAACATTGGCCACCGAAAAGTCGCGAGTCATTACAGGTCACTCAGACTCGGCTGATCTACCGCATGCCCACCGACAACCCGGAATATCAACTGGTGCTGATCACGCCGCGCAGCGGCATGCACATCCCTGCGATCTGGTGGTGGGTGGTTCCGGCCTGTCTATTGCTCGGCGCATTCGTAGGATTCTTTGTGTTTTTACTGGTGCGCCAGCGCCAGTCACTGGACGCCGAGCTTCACGGTGCAATCCGGCGCGGCGAGCTGCAGGTGCTCTATCAGCCGATCTTCGACCTCGACAGCCGCAACTGCGTCGGCGCCGAAGCGCTCCTGCGCTGGCGCCGCCCCGACGGCACACTGACCAGCCCGGACCTGTTCATCCCCATGGCGGAAAATACCGGGCAAATTCGCCAGATGACCGACTTTGTCCTCCAGCGTTTGCTGGAACAACTCGGTCCGGTGCTGCGGGCCAATCCGCAGCTGTATATCTCGGTCAACCTGGCAGCATGCGATGTGATGGTGCCGCGCATCGGCCAGGTCATGGCGCGGCTGCTCACGCTCCATCGCGTGGCCGCGCGGCAGATAGCTTTCGAGGTCACCGAACGCGGCTTGATTGATGTGGTGGTGGCGCGGGAAAACCTGCAAGCCTTGCGTGATGTTGGCCATCAGGTGTTGATCGATGATTTCGGCACCGGCTATTGCAGCCTCGCCTACCTGCAAACCCTGCCGGTCGACTGCCTGAAAATCGACAAAGCCTTTATTGATGCGCTCGGCCACGATGCGGCGAGCAGCGGCGTCGCCCCGCACATCATTCATATGGCGCAGGCACTGGATCTGAAGGTCATTGCCGAAGGCATCGAGCTGGAATCACAGGCCCAACTGCTCAGCAGCGAAGGCGTCAAGTTCGGTCAAGGCTGGCTGTTCGCCCATGCCCTGAGCGCGGTGCAGTTCATCGAACTGATCACCCGTGGCCGACGCCTTGCCGGACGGCGCATGGACGACGAAGCCTAAACCGCGAGCGCCATATAAAACTGCGTGCCCTGCCCCGGCCGCGAGTAAACGCCCATGCGTCCGCCATGCAGCTGGACGATTTCCTTGCACAGCGCCAAGCCCAGACCGGCACCGCCCTTCTTGCGCCCCACCTGCACGAACGGCTCGAAGATTCGTCCCTGCTGGCCGTAGGCAATGCCTTCGCCGTTGTCTTCGACGCTGATAATCACCCGCTCGCCATGCCGGCGTGCCTGCAGGCGAATCTGACCCTCGCGGGCGGTATGCCGCAGGGCATTGTCGATCAGGTTATCGAGTACGCGATCAAGTTGCGCCTGGTCGGCCTGCAAACGCGGCAACGGCCCCTGTACTTCGACATTCAGGGCGATGCCCTTGGCTGCCGCCGAATCGGCGAAGCGCAGTTGCGCCTGCTCCAGCAAGTCTTCGATGGAGCACGGCGCCAGGGTGAGTTTCTGCAAGCCATTCTGATAACGCGAGAAGTTGAGCAAGTCATTGATCAACTGCATCAGTCGCTGCATTTCCTCGTTGACGGTGTCGAGCAGATCCGCCTCGCGGGACTCCGCCGGAAACTTCGCGCGCTCACGGAACAAGCCGAACGCCATGTGCATGCCGGTGACCGGTGTGCGCAGCTCATGGGACGCGCGCAGGACGAATTCACTGCGCACCCGCTCGAAGGCGCGTTGCTCGGTAACGTCGTGCAAGACCATTACCGCGCCAAGGATATGCCCCTGCGTGTGACTGACCGGCGTCAGGCTATAGGTCAGCAGGCGCGATTCGCCGTCGACCTCAATACTCAAGTCTTCCGGCGCCCGCTCCAGCGTGCCGCCGCGCAAGACCAGTTGCAGCTGAGCATCCAGTTCCGGCCGTTCCAGCGCAGTGCCCAAGCCTTGGCCGAGGCGATCATCGTCCCAACCCAATTGGCGCTGAGCGACCGGATTGAGGTGTTCCAGATTTCCCTGGCGGTCAATCATCAGCAAGCCGTCATCGATGCTGTCGAGCACCGCTTGCAAGCGTTGCTGGCCGGCAAGCAATTCATCGACGTTGGTCGCCTGGTGCTCGCGAAGCGCCTCGGCCATCAGGCCGAAGCGTTTGGTCAGCTGGTTCATTTCCATCGCCGAAGAAATCGGCAGGGTCACTTCAAAATTGCCTTGGCCGATATTGTCAGCCGCTTGCGCCAACGCCTCGATCGGCGCGCCGAACCGCCTGGCAATCCCGTGGGCGGTGATGAAACCGATGATCAACACCGCCAATCCGACAAACCCCAGCAGACCGGCAATCAACAATGCCCGGTCGCGCGCGTCGTGTTGCACCGCGTTGATGTTGTCCAGCGCGTGTTTGTGCTCGGCAATCAGACCGTTGCGCAACGTATTGAAGCGCTCTCTGAAGTCGGCGCTGCTGCTCATCGAACCGGCCGGTTCACGGGACAAATCGAAAGCTTCCAGAAAGCTCAGGTAATCCGCTTTGGCCTGACTGAAGCCGTATTGCCGGCCATCCCCCTCCTGCTCTTGAGCAATGCCCTCATCAAGCAACTGGAAATAATGCTGTTTGGACGCTTCGAACGCTACGGGGTCAGGCTTTTCCGCCAGCATGATGATCAACTGATCACCCAGCGTCTGCCGTAATTTGAGGCCCAGATCCAGGGTGACGAAGTTGCTGCGCACCAAAGCTTCTTGCGTTCCCGCCATCTGCATCACGCTGACCAGCCCGAGCAGCAGCCCGAGCAAGGCCACGGTGATCAGCGCGGAAATGCTCAAGAACAAACGGGTCCGCAACTTCATTGCCAGTTTCATCGCCGGGCGCTCACAGGTTGTACTGCTTGCGCTTGCGATACAGGGTCGAGGCGTCGATACCGAGGGTTTTCGCCGCTTGATCCAGCGTGCCGGCGGTGGCGAGGACCGCACCGATGTGGGCCTTTTCCAACTCGTCGAGACTCAACGCCGCACCGACTCTTGGTGCATTGTTGGCCGGTTGCTCGGCCATGCCGAGATGGCTGATGTCCACGCGCTCCTGCGGGCAGATGATGCTTGCCCGTTCAACCACGTTACGCAGCTCACGGATGTTGCCCGGCCAGCGATAGCTCAGCAGCGCCTCGCGAGCCTCGTCGCTGAAGCCCCGTGCCGGACGAGCGTATTCTTTAACGAAGCGAGCGAGGAAGCGGTCCGCCAGCGTCAAAATGTCCTCGGCGCGTTCGCGCAGTGGCGGCAGGTGCAGGGTGATGACATTCAGGCGATAGAGCAGGTCTTCACGGAAACGCCCGTCACGGACCATGTCTTCGAGGTTGAGGTTGGTTGCCGCCAGAATCCGCACATCGGCGCGACGGGTGACCGGATCCCCTACCCGCTCATATTCCTTGTCCTGGATGAAACGCAGCAACTTGGGTTGCAACGTCAGCGGAAAATCGCCGATCTCGTCAAGAAACAGCGTACCGCCATCGGCCTGATTGACTCGACCCAAGGTGCTCTCGCTGGCACCGGTAAACGCACCGCGACTGTGGCCGAACAATTCACTCTCCATCAACTCCGCCGTCAGCGAAGGGCAGTTGATGGTCACGCAGGATTTCTTCTCGCGCTTGCTCCAGCCATGAATCGCTCGGGCCAGTTCACCTTTACCGGTGCCGGACTCGCCGAGGATAAGAATGTTGGCGTCGGTGCCAGCAACCTGACGGGCGGTTTCCAGTACGACTTTCATCGCCGGGCTGTGGGAATCGAGACCGTCCTTCGGTTTGCGGATCTCGCCCTCCAGCGCTTCGAGGCGCGCTGACAGTTGGCGCACTTCCAGTTGCTTGGCGGTGGCCAGACGCAGTTGATCAGGGCTGC
>NZ_CDROCK010000040.1:0-68593 GCF_977020205.1 Pseudomonas sp. AIG
GCCCGGATCGATCCCGCAGCGAAGGAACCCCGAGCCCCAGCGAGCGGGCCGCACGTAGGAGCAAGCGTTTTTTTGCTTACTTTTTTAGGCGTTTGTAAAAAAAGTGAGTCGCCGTCAGGGCGAAACCCTAAGCCGCCGTTACCGAAGAAACGGATATACACACCGAACAACCACAACATGGTCGGCCCAGAGGCCGCCAAGACAACCCCAAGCCAGAAATGTTAGCGTGCTTGGTATCAAGCCCGAACAAGAGCCAAAAACGATGAAAAAGACTGTCCTGGCCTTCAGCCGCATCACCCCGCCCATGATCGAACGCCTGCAACAAGAATTCGACGTCATCGTCCCCAACCCAAAAGCCGGCGACATCAACGCCCAATTCAACGAAGCCCTGCCCCACGCCCACGGCCTCATCGGCGTCGGCCGCAAACTCGGCCGCGCCCAACTCGAAACAGCAACAAAACTGGAAGTGGTCTCAAGCGTCTCCGTCGGCTACGACAACTACGACCTCGCCTACTTCAACGAACGCGGGATCATGCTCACCAACACCCCCGACGTGCTCACCGAAAGCACCGCCGACCTCGCCTTCGCCCTGATCATGAGCAGCGCTCGCCGCGTCGCCGAACTCGACGCCTGGACCAAGGCCGGCCAATGGCAAGCCAGCGTCGGCGCGCCGCTGTTCGGCTGCGACGTCCACGGCAAAACCCTCGGCATCGTCGGCATGGGCAACATTGGCGCGGCCGTCGCCCGCCGTGGCCGCTTCGGCTTCAACATGCCAATCATCTACAGCGGCAACAGCCGCAAGACCGAACTGGAGCAGGAACTCGGCGCGCAATTTCGCAGCCTCGATCAACTGCTCGCCGAAGCCGACTTCGTCTGCCTGGTGGTGCCGCTCAGCGACAAGACCCGCCACTTGATCAGCCACCGCGAACTGGCCCTGATGAAGCCCGACGCCATCCTGGTGAACATCTCTCGCGGCCCGGTCGTCGACGAGCCGGCCTTGATCGAGGCCTTGCAAGCCAAGCGCATTCGTGGCGCCGGCCTTGATGTATACGAAAAAGAACCGCTGGCCGAGTCGCCGCTGTTCCAGCTCAGCAATGCCGTGACTTTGCCGCACATCGGCTCCGCGACAAATGAAACCCGCGAAGCCATGGCCAATCGCGCATTGGCCAACCTGCGCAGCGCCCTGCTCGGCGAACGCCCGCAGGATCTGGTCAACCCACAAGTCTGGCGCGGGTGAACTAACGGGCAAGTGCAACATCGCACTTGCCCTTTAGTGACTGCCATACATAACTTGAAATTGAACAACAAACAAAATTAAACAACAGCATTATAAGCTCTGCCTGTCTGTCGAATATTCGACAACCGCTATGGAGAGCTAATACCTTGAACACCCTGACCACCGACAAACTCATTCGTTACAGCAAAGTCATATTGATGGCTTACATCAGTTTCTTTGGCCTGCTGGTGATGATTCACAACTTCACCGACTACAACTCGAACTACACCTACGTCGCGCACATCCTGAGCATGGACACCACGACCGCCAGTGCAAACATCAAATACCGCGCCATAGAATCGCCGATGATTCATCACCGCATCTATTGGTTCATCATCACGCTGGAAGTCACCTATACCGTGCTGTGCCTGATTGGCACGTATCAGCTATATCGCCACATCAATGCATCCGCAGACGTATTCCACGAAGCAAAAAAGTTCTCGATCATGGGCATACTCGCGGCCATCTTCATTTATTACGTGTGCCTGCAAACGGTGGGTGTGGAATGGTTTGACATGGACACTTCGCAGTCATGGAATGCCAAGGATTGGGCACGGCATATCGTTGACTTCATATTCCCGGTGATGATTTACATCACCTTGAAAGTCGAGCGCTGAAGTTCAGCGCTGGTTGCTTTCAAGCCAACTTCCCCTGTACCGGCGCCGCGACTGTTTTCGGTTTACGAAACACCAGCACATTGCCCAGCATCACCAAGACCAGACCGACCAGCGCCGGCGCTGTCCACTGATAACCCTCAGCAAACGCCGAGACGTTCAGCGCCACCACCGGAAACAGCACGGTGCAGTAAGCCGCACGCTCCGGGCCCATGCGCCCGACCAGCGTCAGATAAGCAGTAAAGCCGATCACCGAACCCGGGATCACCAGATACAGCAACGCACCGACGTAACGCGGGCTCCAGTCCATGTCGAACGGAATGCCTTTGACCAGGCACCACACCGACAACATCGCCGCGCCGTAAGCCATGCCCCAGGCATTGGTGGTCAATGGTTTGAGACCGGCCTTCTGCTGCAGGCTCGAGAGCATGTTGCCCGCCGAGAAACACAACGTGCCGCACAACGCCAGGCCGAGACCGAGCAAGGTTTGTGGGCTGGCCTGATGCCCGGCCAGTTCCGGCCAGAACAACATGCCCAGGCCGAACAGGCCCAACGCCCCGCCCATCAGCACATTGCGTGCAATGCGCTGGCCGAAAAACACCCGGGCATTCAGCGCGTTCCACAGTGTGGCCGTGGAGAACACCACCGCGACCAGTCCGCTGGGGATCCACTGACTGGCGGTCAGGAAGCACATGAAGTTGACGCAGAACAGACACAAACCCTGAGCCACGCAGATCAAATGCCCACGGCGGTTCATCGGTTGCAGGCGACGGCTGAGCAGCAACAACGCAAACAGCACCAGCGCGGCGAGGCCGAAGCGATAGACGATCGATGCGGGAATCGCCACCACGCCCAGTTGCCATTTCAAGGCAATCCACGTGGTGCCCCAGATCAGCACGGTCAGCAAGTACAACGACAGGTTCATGGCACACACTCCTCGATAGGCCTTGAGTGTCTGCCCGCACATGCCTTGCGCGCTTGCAGATTCTTGCGCTTTTGTCGGGCGGCAGGCTGGCAGCGCGGCGCCTACGGAGTAGGATGCAAGGCGTTGAAGAGAACCGCACATGGCCGCCATCGATACCCTGCAAGTCTTTCAAGCGTTAAACAGCTCGCCGAATGCACGCCTGGTGCACAGCGCCGAGCTTGGAGACGGCTTGTCTGCCGCTTTGTGGACCAACCACCACGATGCCCAGGAATACGAAGCGCCCAGCCACCACACGCTGTCCTGCTACATCGCCGGCGGCACCGGCACGTTTCGTCGCGGTCAGCCTGGCCACAAGGGCGGGCCGGACAAACTGTGTATCCTGCCGGCCGATCATGAATCGGGATGGGTGATCAACGGCGATATCCGCCTGGCGCACCTGTATTTCAGCGCCGAACAATTCGCCCTCGGTTGCGTCACGTTGCTGGATCGCGAACCCCGAGAAATGCAACTGCGCGAGCAAACCTTTCTCGACGACCCGCAGCAGGCACAGCGCTTTCGGCAGCTGCTGACGCTGAATTGGGATGAACCCGCCGAACGCTTGCTGACCAGCAGCCTCGCCCATGAATTGATCAGCCACACCTTGCTCAGCCAGGTCGGCGCACGTCAGGGTTTGCGCTTGAAGGGCGGACTGGCGCCGCATCAGCGTCGGCAATTGGTGGAGTTCATCGACAGTCAGTTGGCCGAGCCGATCAGCCTCGGACAATTGGCCGGGTTGTGTGCGCTGTCGGAATACCACTTTGCGCGGATGTTCCGCACAAGTTTCGGCCTGCCGCCACATCAATATGTGCTGGCGCGGCGCTTGAGTCGGGCACGGGAATTGTTGCGCGGGACGGCGTTGCCGCTGGGCGAGATTGCGCTGGCGTGCGGGTTTGCCAGCGCCAGTCATTTCACTAATCGATTCAAGCAGGTGTTGGGCGGGACGCCGGGCGAGTATCGGCAGGCGTTTTTGCGTTGAACCCTTTTCCCCTCACCCCAGCCCTCTCCCGGAGGGAGAGGGGGCCGATTGGGGGATGCTCAAGCTTTACACCGACTTGAAAGTGCTTTTCTGAATCCATAATCGATTCGATTCTTCAGGTCGACGTATCGCGCAAGACACCTCGGTCAGTCCCCTCTCCCTCCGGGAGAGGGTTAGGGTGAGGGGCTTTTGATCTTGCCTTAAAACTCCAGGGTGCTGGACAACGAAACCTGCCGCGCATCCCCCATCGATACAAAGAACCGGCTCGCCGCCGACGTGTAGTAAGTGCGATCAAACAGGTTCTTCACATTGAGCTGAAACTTGACCTTCTGCCCTTCGACCTTGGTGTCGTAAGTGGCAAACGCGTCGGCCACGGTGTAGCTCGGCAGGTCAAAATCATTCACCGCGTTACCGGCACGTTCACCGACATAACGCGCCCCCGCGCCGACGCGCAATTGATCGCCACCGATCACACTGCCAAAGTCATACACCGCCGACAACGAGCCGGAGTTCTTCGCCACGTTTTGCAAGCGCTTGCCTTTGTAGTCCGGGTCTTCCGTCACTTCGGCATCGGTATAGGCATAGCTGCCAATCATGCTCCAGTGATCGCTCAACTGACCGGTCAGGTCCATTTCCAGACCGCGCGAACGCACCTCACCGGCCGCGCTGTAGATCGTCGTCGGGCCTTCGGAATTGGCCACCAGCACGTTGCGTTTCTTGATGTCGAACAACGCAATGTTGCCGGTCACACGCCCCGGCAGATCCAGGCGCGCACCGAGCTCCCACGACTTGGCTTCTTCCGGTACGATGCTGCCGTCGAGCACGGTGCTGCTGCCGCTCAGCGGGGCGATGGTCGAGTTGGGTTTGAACGATTCGGTGTAGCTGCCGTAGAACGACAAGGCGTCCGTGTAGCGATACACCAGACCGGCGCGCGGGACGAACTTCTGGCCGTTGCTGTCGGTGTTGGCCTTGAACGGCACGCCTTTGCCGGCGTACTGGTCGTACTCCTGGAAGCGCCCGCCGGCGACCAGAATCCACTGGTCGTTGAGGTGAATCGAGTCCTGCATGAACACCGAATCGCTGCGCAGTTCATCGGTCTGCGCACTATCGGGAGCGCTGACCGTCGTACCGGCGACTTCGCGGCCATACACCGGATTGAGGTAACTGAAGGTGGTCAGGCTTTTCTGCCGGATCAGGTCCTCGCGGTAGATCTTGCGGTACTCGTCATCAACGCCGAAAACGAGGTCATGCTGCATGCCCAGCACGTTGACCTTGCCTTCGAGACTGGCGGTGGTGAAACGGTCAGTGCTGATCGCGTTCTGGGTGCCGTCCATGCTGCGGGTCAGCGTGCCTTTTTTGGTGTCGATGGCGGTCACGCGGACTTGGCTGGCGTCGTAGGTTTCGCGGTTCCAGCTGTAGCCGAAGTGCGCTTTCCAGTCGTCGTTGAGTTCGTGATCGGCTTCAAAGTGATACAGATCCGAACGGCCTTCCATGTTGTTGAACGGTTCGTCCAGACGCTCCTTGCGCGAGATGTCCAGCGGATGATTGGTGCGCGGATCGATCAGCGTGCCACGGTCGAACGGCGTGAGAAATTCGCGGTGTTCGTAGGCGAACAACAGCTTGGTGCTCTCGCCGAACCAGGCCAGCGACGGGGCGATCAGGGTTTCACGGTGGGTGCCGAAGTTGCGCCAGTAATCTTCGTCTTCGTGATCGAGCACCATGCGGTAGGCCAGCCCGGAATCGCCCAACGGGCCGGTGCTGTCGAGGCTGCCGCCGCTACCGTTCTTGCCCTCGCCGTAGGTTGAGCCGCGTAAGGTCAGGGCGTTGTACTGCGTCAGTTCGGGTTTCTTGCTGACCAGGTTGACCACGCCGCCCGGGTCTTGAATGCCGTACAGCAACGAAGCCGGGCCTTTGAGCACTTCGACACGATCAACGGTGGCGTTCATGCCACGGCCCTGCACGATCGGCATGCCGTCGCGCATGATCGAGCCGTTGCGGTTGTCACCGAAACCGCGGGTCATCACCGAATCCTGAGTGCTGCCCAAGGTGTTGCCCTGAGTGATGCCGCTGACATTGGCCAATGCATCATCGAGATTGCGTGGTGCCTGATCGCGGATCACTTGCGCCGGGATGACGTTGACGGTCTGCGGGATTTCCTGCAACGACGCCGAAGAACGCATCACCGAACTGGTTTCCGGCGGCTGATAGCTCATCGATTCGTCGCGCAGCGAAGTGATGGTGGTGGCACCGAGGTTCAGCGCGCCTTCAGTCGGTTTTGGCTCCAGCGCCAGCGTGTGGCTATCGGTGCGGCGGAAGTTGAGGCCAGAGCCACTGAGCAAGCGTTGCAGTGCCTGTTCGGCACTCATCTGGCCATTGACTGCCGGCGCGGTGAGGCCGTACGGCGCTTCGTCGGTGTACACCACACTCTGCCCGGTGACGCGGCTGAAGTCGCTCAAGGCTTGCGGCAGCGGTTTAGCGGCCAGGGAAAAATTGAACTGCTTTTGCGCCTGGCTGCTGACGGCTTCAGCGGCCAGAGAAACGCTTATCGGCAGCAATGCCAATGCCGAAAAACTCAATGCCGACACGCTTAACCACTGTTTGACCGAACCCGACTTTGCCCTGGACTTCATGACTCAATGACCTGTGTAGAACCGCAACGGATGCGAATGACTCGCAGTTTCAGTCACTACACGGATGGGGCTTGGGTTTACCTCACCAACATTTGAAAATTATTTTTTGTGGTGTTCGATCGGGCGCCATCGCGAGCAGGCTCACTCCTACATTTGGAATGCGTTCCCTTGTAGGAGTGAGCCTGCTCGCGATGGCTTTAGCGCCTCAACGCAAAATAATCAGATGCCCCAACACCTGATGCTGCTCAAACCCCAACACCCCTTGCAGGGAACTGAGCACCGCGTGTGGATCCTTGCTCGGAAAACTGCCACTGACCTTGCGCGCCGCCAGTTCATCGTTGAGCAACACAATCCGCCCCGGGTAATAACGCCGCAGATCCTCGACCACATCGCCCAGCGTCGACTTGTAATAAGTCAGCCAGCCCTGACGCCAGGCCAGTTGCGCTTCGCTGTCCACCGCGTGAAGCTTTTGCGCTGTGCCTTCGCCGTAAGCAATCTGCTGACCAGCGGTGAGAATCTGCTGTTCGCCGCCGCGATCCGCCGTCACCCCAACGCGTCCGGACAACACCGTGACCTGCGCACCATGCGGTTGCAGTCGCACTTCGAACTGCGTCCCGAGCACTCGCGCCTGACCTTTCTCGGCCTCGACCACAAACGGCTCGCCGGTGTGCGTAACCGTGAAAAACCCGGCACCACGACGCAACTGAACATGCCGTTCGCCCCGACTGAAATCCACGGCAATCGCACTGTCAGCATCCAGCGTGACTTGCGACTGATCGGCCAGGGTCACGGTGCGGATCTCGCCGGGCGCCGAGACATAATCGGCACCCAGATCATCGATCCAGCGTTGCGGCTGCCACCCGCTGCCGAGGCTGACCATCAGCAACAGACACGCCGCCATCGCCAGCGCCCCCGACCATCGCAGCAGCGCTGGACGGCGCGGGCGATCCATCGCATCGAGATAGCCCTGCAATGCCAAGGCCTCTTCATCGGCCAGCGTGCGCGCCGGGCCTTCGCTCAACTCCCAGAGCACTTGCGCCTGCGCATAGGCCTCGGCATGCGCCGGATCCGCCCGCAGCCATTGGCTGAAGGTCAATTGATCGCCCGCACTCGGCCGATCATGCAACAGGCTCAGCCACGCAAACGCGGCCTGCTCTTGCGCGGGCGTCGGGATGATCGAATCGGATCGGTTCACGGTGCTTTCCCTGGCAGGCGTGGCGCGGGTTCGCGCAGGCTGGCCTTGCAGGCCTCGAGGGCGCGCATCATATGTTTTTCCACGGCACTTTGGGACAAACCCATGGCTTTGGCGATGTCCGCGTACTTGCGGCCGTGAATGCGATTGAGCAAAAAGATCTGCCGGGTACGCTCGGGCAAGGCGCGCAACGCCGCTTCGACATGCTTCAGATCATTGCCCGCTTCCAGCGCCGCTTGCGGTTCGCTGCCGTGGCTGTCCGGCGCGTCCGGTTGCCAGCCTTCGTTGACCCGCGTGCGCGTGCCTTCGCTGCGCAAATGGTCGATGGCGATGTTGCCCGCGCAACGCAACAGATAAGTACTGAGCTCTTCGACCTGCACCAGCGGCCGCCGCCAGAAACGCAGAAACAGGTCCTGCACCAGGTCCGCCGCCGTCGCCCGGCAACCGACGCGGCGGTTCACCAGCGCCTCCATCTGCGAACGCTGGGACAGAAAAACCTGGAGAAAATGCGCACGCGCACCGCGCGGCTCGTCGTCGCGGGAGTCCGGCGGCAGACCGATCAGCACGTCAGCACTGCGCCCATGCGGCAACCGGACTGGCCAGCAGACTGACCCCGGCCAGTGCCAACGCCAGACGCGGGCGATACGGCAGCAGTAATACCAACGCCAGGGCGCTGAGCATCAGCACGGCGAACCAGTCGACCAGACCGAAGCTCCAGCCGTTGGAGGTCACCGCCGCCCACAGCGACAAACCCAGCAGCAACCAGCCCCCCAGCATCAAGCCCTGACGGCGTCGAGGCGAAGGTTTACAGCCGAGCAGTTCATCGTGGTGTCGAGGCATCGACAGACACAACGCGGTGAATCCGGCGTAAGTGAGCAACAGTGCCAGCAGCATCAGTTCGTCCCTTGCTCAAGAATGATCGGCCGGGCCTTTTCGGGACGGGGCTTTTTTACGCTGACCGTGCTGGCGGCGCGGTGCATTTTCCACGCGGCCCAAGCGAGGAAGAAACCTGTTGCGAAGCACGTCAGATCAAAACCGGCCAACGCCCAATCACCCTGCATCAGACTGACGGCGAGATTCCAAGGGGTGGTCAGTGCATTGATCAGCGGCATCGCAACAAACAATGCGGCGCTCAAGGTGAGTTGCTCAACCCAGGCCTTTCGTCCCGGACGCAGCAGCGCGTGCAGCACACTCAGAGCCCAAGCGATAAAGAACGCATTCACTTCCCAATCTGCGCGTTCGGCGAAGCTCACTGGCAACAGACGATTGGCCAGGAAGAACACCGCCACCGCAGACACCAGCCCGGCCATGCTGGCGATGTTCAGTACTTCCACCAGTCGCAGTTCGAACGGCATCACGCCGCTCTTGGCATGTTTGAGTTGGCGCTTGCCCAGCCAGATCACCAGCCCGGTGCCGATCATCGCCGTACCCGCCAGCCCGCAGATGAAGTACAGCCAGCGCAACACTGGCCCGGCAAAATTGCCCATGTGCAAACCGTAGAACGCGCCACCCACCGCCATCGCCATCGGCTGTTCCGGTGTACTGCCGAGTATCTGTCCGGTCACACCGTTGAAGGTCACGGCCCTGCCGAAATCATGCACGACACTGTCGCCGGCACGGGCCAGCACCACCGTGGCATTGGCGTCCCCCGGATTGCTCACCGACAGGCGCGCCGTGTGGCCGCCCGACCATTGCTCGCTGGCCTTGCTCAACAGGGGCGCCAGCGCCGCCAATGGCGCAGCGATATCGGCACGTTCCGGGGTTTTCGAGGCGGGGAAAACCTCGTCATAAAATTTGCGCACGTCACTGCCGTATGAAGCGACGATGCTCGCCGGCATGACCATCGACATGAAAATCACCAGACTGCTATAGGTGATCATCAAGTGAAACGGCAGCACCAGCACACCCACCGCGTTATGCCCGTCGAGCCAGGAACGCTGGCCCTTGCGCGGGCGGAAAGTGAAGAAGTCCTTGAAGATTTTCTTGTGGGTGATGATCCCGGTGATCAGCGCGACGAACATCACCATCGCGGCAATCGTCGCCAGCCAGCGGCCCCACGGATAAGGCATTTGCAACTGGAAGTGGAAACGGTAGAAGAACTCACCGCCCATGCTTTCGCGGCCCTGCACTTCGGCGCCGGTCAGGGCGTCGAGGGTTTTCGCTTCGAAACGCCCGCGCTCGCCTGGCTTCGCCGGCGCGGGTTGCCAGCGCACGGTCATGCCGGGATCCCGGGCATCGGGCAAATCGATCAGCCAGCGCGAGGCGCCCGCCGCGTGTTGTTGCAGATAATCCTGGGCCAGCGTCAGGCTCGTCTCGGGGCTTACCGATCGCGCAGGGATTTCCGGCTGCATCCAGTGGCTGATTTCATCTTTGAAATAAGCCAGCGTCCCGGTCAGAAAAATCGCGAACAGCAACCAGCCGAACAGCAGTCCGGTCCAGGTGTGCAGCCAGGCCATTGCCTGACGAAAGCCCTCTTTCATGCCAGCCCCAATCCACGTGCCGCGCCGGAAATGGTCGCCAGAATCACGCTCGGCACCAGCAAACCGACCCAGGCCGACCACGCCGTACGACAGGCGAAACACCAGAGCACGGCCACCAGATAGACCAGAAAGGAAATGGTCATGCCGGTCACCACCGCTTCGGCGCGGCTCAACGGCAGCCACAGCGTCAGGGTGACACTGGCCAGCGCCGCCACGAGATAGCCGCCAAACACCGCGGCCAGCACCCGTGAGGTGACGGCCAGACGATAGGACATGGGAAGTGTGGCGAGTTTGCCTTTCATGTTTCGACCCTGAAACGAAAACGTCCGGCCGAGCAGCCGAACCTTGAGGCGAGCAATATTAATGATAAATATTCTCATACGCAAAAGCATCTGATTGCCGGTTGAGCGTTTCGCCCTCTACAATGCGAACAGTTCTTGTTCTCTAACGTACTCTCTACCGCGTCAAGAAAGCGCCCGGAGTCCACCGTTGTCGTCCGCCCATCCCGTCGAATCGCTCTATCAGGCTCATCACAGCTGGCTGACTGGCTGGCTACGGCGCAAACTCGGCTGCCCGGACAGCGCGGCGGACCTGGCGCAGGACACATTCATCAAGGTGCTGACCGCCCGCGAGCCGCCGGTGATGATCGAGCCGCGCGCCTTTCTGACGACGTTGGCCAAGCGCGTTCTGTTCAATCATTACCGCCGTCAGGATCTGGAGCGCGCCTACCTCGACACCTTGGCGCAGATGCCGGACAGGGTCGCGCCGTCGGAAGAGGACAAGGCGATCATCCTGCAAACCCTGCTCGAGCTGGACGAGTTGCTCGACGGCTTGCCGCGTCAGGTCAAACGCGCCTTTTTGCTGGCGCAGGTCGATGGCCTGACTTATCCACAGATTGCCGCCGAACTCGGCATCTCCGTGGCCACCGTCAAACGTCATCTGAACAAAGCGGCGATGCGCTGCTACTTCGCCCTATGAACCGCGCGCCGGATTTCTCCTCACAGGTGGCGGAACAAGCCGTGCACTGGCTGATGGAAATGCAGCAAGGCGCGCTGACTCCGCGCCAGCAACAGGCCTGGCAGCAATGGCTGGACGCGCACAGCGAACACCGTCGGGCGTGGGAACACATTCAGCGGGTCAACCAACGGTTGCGCGGTGTGTCTTCGCCACTGGCGCACGCGGCGTTGAACGGGCCGAAGTCCGGCAGTCGTCGTCAGGCACTGAAACTGCTGCTGATTCTTGGCGCGGGCTCGGCGGTCACCTGGGGCATGCGCGAGCACAATCCTGTGCCGTCGCTGCTCGCCGATTACCGCAGCCCGCTGGGGCAGCGACGCAAAGTTTCCCTGGGTGGCGGTGATAAGTTGCAACTCAATACCGCCAGTGCCGTGGACGTCGACAGTGCGCAGCGATTGATCCGCTTGCTCGAAGGCGAAATTCTCCTGACGGCCGCGCAATATTTCGAAGTGCACACGGCTCAGGGCCTTCTGAAAGCTCAGGGCGCGCGCCTCAATGTGCGCCAGTTTGCCGATCGCACGCAGATTGCGCTGTTCGAAGGTCGCGTCGAACTGAGCGGTGATGGACGCGCGCCGATGTTGCTGCCGGTCGCGCGTCAGTTGAGTTTTACCTCGACATCGGTCAGCGAGGCCAAACCGCTGGATGCCAACAGCGGCGCCTGGGCCGACGGCATGCTGGTAGCGGCGCACATGCGCCTGGGCGACTTCCTTGAGGAACTGGGTCGCTACCGTCGCGGCCAGCTCAATTGCGACCGGAACGTTGCCGACCTGTTGATTTCCGGAACTTACCCGCTGGACGACAGCGAGCGGATTCTTGATCTGCTGGAAATCAGTTTGCCGGTGAAGGTGAGGCGCTTTACCCGCTACTGGGTGACTGTCGAAGCGCGGGTTTGAAAAAACTCAAAAATAAATGAGCCGTTTTTCAGATCTGGCGTGACAGAGAAGGAAAGCCCCCTTGATTCCACCTTCTCAGGATCATCCACATGCACCCCACTTGCCTCACGCCACTGGCCCGCAGCCTGCGCAATCTTGTCCTCGGTGCCAGCCTGAGTTTCAGCGCCCTGCCCGCCGCGCTGGCCGCCGATGCCAAGGCCTATCACATCGCGCCGTCGTCACTGGAAAACGCCCTCAACCAGTTTGGCCGTGAAGCCGGGGTCTTGATCTCGTTCGGTTCACAAGTCACCAGCGGTGTGCAAAGCCGTGGTCTGGAGGGCAGTTACACCGCTGAACAAGGTTTGAATGCGTTGCTCGAAGGCACCGGTTTACAAGCGCGCGCCGAGGGCAACAATGCGTTCAGCCTGCAACCGGTGGCGGACGCCGCGCTGGAACTGGACACCTCGACAGTCGTCGGCGACTGGCTCGGCGACGCTGCGCAAATCAATGTGTTCGAACATCCCGGCGCCCGCGATGTGATCCGCCGCGAAGAATTTGAACGCCAAGGCGCGACTCAGGCGCGTGACGTGCTCAACCGCATCCCCGGCGTCAACGCTCCGGAAAACAACGGCACCGGCAGCCATGACATGGCGCTGAACTTCGGCATTCGCGGCTTGAATCCGCGCCTGGCCGCGCGCTCGACGGTGTTGATGGACGGCATTCCAGTGCCGTTCGCGCCTTATGGCCAACCGCAGCTATCGTTCGCGCCAATCAGCATGGGCAACATGGATGCCGTGGACGTGGTGCGCGGCGGTGGCGCCGTGCGTTACGGCCCGCAGAACGTCGGTGGTGTGGTCAACTTCGTGACCCGGGCGATTCCCGACGAGCCAACGGTCAAGGGTGGCTTCCAGACGGAAACCAGCCCATCCTCGAGCCATGACGGCTTCAAGACCAGCGCCAACCTGCTGGCCGGCGGCACCAATGCCAATGGCCTCGGCGGTGCGTTGCTCTACTCCGGCACTCGCGGTGGTGACTGGCGTGAACACAGCGACACCGAGATCGACGACCTGATTCTCAAGGGCAAATACCAGCTCGACGAAGCCAACAGCTTCAACGCTATGGCTCAGTATTACGAAGGCAAGGCTGACATGCCCGGTGGTCTGAACGTTGCCGATTACGACGCCGATCCGTATCAGTCGACGCGGCCGAAAGACCAGTTCTGGGGTCGACGCACGATGTTCAATTTCGGTTATCGCTATCAGGAAGATCGCCGCGAATTCACCGCCAACACCTTCTTCACCAAGACCCTGCGCAGCGGTTATCTCGATCAGGGCACGTTCCTTTCGCTGTCGCCGCGCGAGTATTGGGTGCGCGGTCTGGAAACCCGTTTCGCCCAAGGATTCGACCTCGGCCCGACCAGCCATGAAGTCGGCGTCGGCTACCGCTACATCAACGAGGCTGGTCACGAACTGCGTTATCGCACGCCGATCAGCAGCAACGAATACCCGACCACGGCCAGCCGCAACGACCGCGACACCCGTGGCGGCACCGAGGCCAATGCGTTCTTCGTCGACGACCGCATCGACATCGGCAAATGGACCATCACCCCTGGCGTGCGTTACGAGATGATCGAATCGCAGCAGACCAACAACCTCACCGACGTCAAATACAAGGGCGACTACAACACCGCGCTGCCGGCGTTGAACGTGCTTTATCACCTGACTGACAGCTGGAACCTGTACGCCAACACCGAAGGCTCGTTCGGCAGCGTGCAATACAGCCAGATGCCCAACCGCGTAACCAGCGGCGAAGTGAAACCGGAAAAGGCCCGCACCTGGGAACTCGGCACGCGCTATGACAACGGTGCGTTGCGTGCGGAAATCGGCGCGTTCCTGATCAACTTCGACAACCAGTACGAAAGTAACCAGACCAACGATTCGGTGATTGCCCGTGGCGAAACCCGCCATCAAGGGATCGAGACCAGCGTCAATTACGCGCTGGATGACTTGAGCCCGGCGCTGGCCGGTTTTGATGTCTACGCCACTTACGCCTATGTCGACGCGAGCATCCGCGAAGACGGGCCGAACAAAGGCAATCGCGTGCCGTTCTCCTCGAAGCACAAAGGCACGATTGGCGTCGGTTACACCGAAGGCCCTTGGAAGTTGAATCTGGATAGCAGCTTCCAGAGCGATCAGTTCGCCGACAACGCCAACACCTCGAAAGAAAGTGCTGACGGCAGCACTGGCAAGATCCCGGGCTACATGCTGTTCAGCAGCCGCGCGGGGTATGACTTCGGGCCACAGTTGTCGGATCTTAATGTAGCGGTGGGGGTGAAGAACATCTTCAACACGCAGTACTTCACGCGTTCGTTTGATGACAACAACAAGGGTAAGTATGTGGGGGAGCCGCGGACGGTTTATGTGCAGACTTCTGTGGCGTTCTGATGATTGAAAAGCCCCTCATCGGAACGCCGCCCGCCTAGCCCTCTCCCTGAGGGAGAGGGACTGATTGGGGGATGCTTGCGAGGTACGCCGACCTGATTCTGCTTTGCCGAATCCATAATCGACTCGACCTGAAACCACTTGCCGAATCTATAATCGACTCGGTCTGAAATTGCTTTGCTGAATCCATAATCGACTCGGTCTTTCAGGTCGATGTACAACGCCAGACACCTCGGTCGGCCCCCTCTCCCTCCGGGAGAGGGCTGGGGTGAGGGTCAGCGGGTCATGGTCTACAGTAAAACTTCAAACCCACTTCACAAGGATCGTGAAGCATGCAAACTCGCCCCACCCTCGCCCGGTTCGCCCGCCAGTTACGCGTCAACCAAACCGACTGCGAACACCTGCTCTGGCAAAAGCTCCGCTCCCGCCAAATCGCCAATCTGAAATTTCGTCGGCAGTTTCCGTGTCCGCCTTACGTGCTGGATTTTTATTGTGCGGAGTTGAAGCTGGCGATTGAGCTGGATGGTGGGCAGCACTATGAAAAGCAGGGATTGACGTACGACCAGCGCCGAACAAACCATCTGTACCAGCAAGGCATTCACGTCATACGTTTCAGCAACCTGGAAATACTTCAGCAGATGGATGACGTGTTGGAGCAGATCTTACGAATTGCGTCAGCTCGAAGATTGCCCTCACCCTAACCCTCTCCCAGAGGGAGAGGGAACTGACCGGGGGATGCTTCAGAAATACATCGACGTGAAAGTATTAGGCCGAATCCATAATCGACTCGGTCTCTCAGGTCGACGTACCTCTTCAGACACCCCGGTCGGCCCTCTCCCGGAGAGTGGGGGTACTGATTGCGGGATGCTTCAGAAATACATCGACCTGAAAGTATTAGGCCGAATCCATAATCGACTCGGTCTCTCAGGTCGACGTACCTCTTCAGACACCCCGGTCGGCCCTCTCCCGGAGAGCGGGGGTACTGATTGCGAGATGCTTCAGAAATACATCGACCTGAAAGTGTTGCTTCGAATCCATAATCGACTCGGTCTTTCAGGTCGATGTACAACGCCAGACAGCTCGGTCGGCCCCCTCTCCCGGAGGGAGAGGGCTGGGGTGAGGGGCCGCGCTCTTATGCCCTGCGCAAAAACCTCCACAAACAAAAAGGGGCCTGCATTCGCAGGCCCCTTCTCATGGGGTGGCTTATGAAATCAGCGTATCAACTGTTGATCGCTGCCTGTTCATTCTCAAGGAATTCTTCCTCCAGCAGAGCATCATTCGCCTTGCTAAATGGCACGATGGCGGCGCGTGGTTTACCTCGCAGTTTGCCGAAAAGGTGTTCCAGTGCGTGCTCGAGTTTTTCGGCAGCGCCGTCGATCGCCTGTTCCAGCGAATCGGCCTTGTGGGTCACGGAAATCGGTTGATGGCCTTTTGGCCGCGCTTCCAGTTGGCAGCGCATGTCATGGGGACCTGGTTTGTCACCGTTCTCGTCGGCCAGATGGACTTCGACGCGGGTCAGGTCTTCTTCATAACGTTCGAGCGTGCTCTCAATGGTTGTACGTACCCACTCCTCCAGTCGTTGACTACTTTGAATATGGTTATCGCTGTTGACTTGGATTTGCATAGTTCATCCCTTATTTCAGCTAGCTCGTGAGAGGCCTTGAGTTGAATTTCCTGACCTCCTGGTTACAACAATCGGCCCGACTGGCGAACATTTCAACCCCTGAAAAAAGATAAATATTCATTCGCAAAAAAAGCCGGACAACCGAGCAAAGCACTGGTAAGGTCGGGAGTTGGGTCGCCTCGCAACCTTGCAAAATTCGCTCACAATTGCCCGTCATTCAACGGGTGCAAGCTACGAAATATCCCCGCCTCCTCGACCAGCCAATCATGCACCGCCCGCACGCCCGGATGGCTCAATGCCCCCGGCGCATACAGCAGCACGTAGCGTTTATGGTTGGGCACCGACAGGCCAAACGGCACAATCAATGTCCCTCGCTCCAGTTCATCGTTGAGCAATGTCCGTCGGGCAATCGCCACGCCCATGCCGGCAATCGCCGCTTCGATGGTCAGGTGATTGCGATTGAACGTGTGCCCGCGCCGTACGTCGGCGCCTTCAAAGCCAATCGCGTTTAAATAGAATTCCCACTCCGCGTATTCGTAGCTGCCACGCCAGGCAGTGATGTCGTGCAACAGCGGAAAATGCACCAGATCCGCCGGCCCGTGCAGCGGCGGGCGCCCGCGCAACAGGCTCGGTGCGCATACCGGAAAAATCTGCTCGTCAAGCAAGGCTGTGGATAACAATCCCGGGTAGCTGCCGTCGTTCAAATCGATCGCCAGATCAAAGTCGCCTTCGTGTAATGGCACGCTGCTGTCCTCGGCAACCAGCCGTAACTGAATGTCCGGATAGCGCTGTTGCAGGCGCGGCAAACGCGGCGTCAGCCATTTGCTGAGAAACGACGGAATCGAGCGCACACGCAAAATCCCGCTGATCATTCCGGCATCGAGTCGACGCAATTCCGCATCAATGCTGCCATACGCCTCGTTGACGGTAATCGCCAGCCGCTGCCCTTCCGCACTCAGTTCTACACCGCGCGCGCGTCGATGAAACAGTCGAAAGCCGAGGCGCTCTTCCAGTTGCCGAATCTGTTGGCTGACCGCCCCCGGGGTGATGTGCAGTTCTTCGGCACAACGGGTGAACGACAGGTGCCGCGCGGCACAGGAAAACACCTGCAGCCAGACATAGGTCTGGGCATGCAATTGACGACTCATTGTTTAGTCCTGCTAAAGGCTTACTTAGGAAGTTTCGTTAGTCACGTAGGACCGAGGTAGGCAGTATCGCCGACATTGCGCTTGTCCTACAAAAAATGGCAGCGATTCCTACTCCATTGCTTGTAAGGGTTTAGCATGGCTATCAGTGTTTTCGATCTATTCAAAGTCGGCATCGGCCCGTCCAGTTCCCACACTGTCGGCCCGATGCGGGCGGCAGCGACCTTCGCTCAAGCGCTGATTGATCAGCATTTGTTGAACGATGTACGCCGCGTGGAAATCCGTTTATACGGCTCGCTGTCGGCGACTGGCGTCGGTCACGCCACCGACCGCGCCACGGTCATGGGCCTGATGGGCGAATGGCCGGACAGCATCGATCCGGCGACCATCGATCCCCGCATCCAGCACCTGCGCGAGACAGGCCAACTGTCCCTCGCCGGGCAAAGAGAAATTGCCTTCAACTGGCATGAAGATCTCCTACTGTTGGACGAGAGCCTGCCCTACCACCCCAACGCCATGTCCCTGATAGCCTTTGGCGAAACCGCCGAGTTGTTCGAGCAGACGTACTACTCGGTTGGCGGCGGTTTCATCATCGAAGCGGCAGAGGCCGAGTCCGGTGTGGCGCCGGCCGGTGAGGTGGTGTTGCCATACGATTTCTCCAGCGCTGCCGAACTGCTGGCGCTGTGCAAACAGCACAACCTGCGCGTGTCCGAACTGATGATGGCCAACGAGCGCGCCTGGCGCAGCGACGCAGAAATCCGTCAGGGCCTGCTGCATATCTGGTCGGTGATGCGCGAGTGCGTCGAACAAGGCCTGCGCCACGAAGGCATCCTGCCCGGCGGTCTGAATGTGCCGCGCCGCGCTGCGAAACTGCATCGCAGCCTGCTGGAGATCGGCAAGCCAAACGTCATCAGTTCAACGCTGTCGGCGATGGAATGGGTCAACCTGTTCGCCCTCGCCGTCAACGAAGAAAACGCGGCCGGCGGGCGCATGGTCACCGCGCCGACCAACGGTGCAGCCGGGATCATTCCGGCGGTGCTGCACTACTACATGAAATTCAATCCCGAAGCGTCTGACGATGATGTGATCGCTTTCTTCCTGGGCGCGGCCGCCGTCGGCATTCTGTGTAAGAAAAATGCCTCGATCTCCGGCGCCGAAGTCGGTTGTCAGGGCGAAGTCGGTTCGGCCTGCGCCATGGCCGCTGCCGGCCTGGCCGACGTACTCGGCGCGACCCCGGAGCAACTGGAAAACGCCGCTGAAATCGGCCTGGAACACAATCTTGGTCTGACCTGCGACCCGGTCGGTGGCCTCGTGCAAGTGCCGTGCATCGAGCGCAACGCCATCGCCGCCGTGAAGGCGATCAACGCCACGCAAATGGCCCTGCGCGGCGACGGCAAACACTTCATTTCCCTCGACCGGGTGATCCGCACCATGCGCGATACCGGCGCCGACATGCACGACAAATACAAAGAAACTTCACGGGGCGGCCTGGCGGTGAGCTGGGTGGAATGCTGAGGCGCATTCCTTGACCGTCCCGGCAGACCGCACCCGACGGTCTGCCAACCGTGAGCCCGAGCAAAAATAATAACGAGGCGATACCGATGACCGATGTACGTACACCTGCTGCCGAAAATCCCGCTGTAGATCGCACACGCAATGCAGAAACGGCCCACACGGGCTGGAGTAAATTCGACACCACCTGGATGCTTGGCCTGTACGGCACGGCTATCGGTGCAGGGACTTTGTTTCTGCCAATCAACGCCGGTGTAGGCGGTTTTTGGCCGTTGCTGATTCTGGCTGTACTGGCCTTCCCGATGACGTTTTTTGCTCACCGTGGCCTGACCCGTTTTGTCTTGTCCGGGCGTTCCGGGGACATCACCGAAGTGGTCGAAGAACACTTCGGCATCGGTGCCGGCAAGCTGATCACGCTGCTGTATTTCTTTGCGATCTTCCCGATCCTGCTGGTCTACAGCGTGGCGCTGACCAACACCCTGAGCAGTTTCCTCGAACACCAGTTGCACATCGCCCCGCCGCCTCGGGCGATCCTTTCGCTAGCGCTGATCCTCGGTTTGATGGCGATTGTGCGCTGCGGTCAAAGGGTGATCGTCAAAGCCATGAGCGTGCTGGTTTATCCGTTTGTCGCAGCGTTGCTGCTGCTTGCGCTCAGCCTGATTCCAAACTGGAACGGCGCATTTTTCGCCAGTGCTCAAGAAGCCATGCCAATGTCCGCTTTCTTCAAGACAATGTGGCTGGCGATCCCGGTGATGATATTTTCGTTCAACCATTCGCCGATCATTTCCGCGTTCGCGGTTGAGCAGAAACAGCGCTACGGCGAGCAGGCCGAACGCAAAAGCAGCGGCATCCTCGCCATGGCCCACGGCATGATGGTGGTGACGGTGATGTTCTTCTGCTTCAGCTGTGTGCTGGCGTTATCGCCGGCCGATCTGGCAGCGGCCAAGGCGCAGAACATTTCCATCCTGTCGTACCTGGCCAACCATTTCCAGACGCCCGTCATCGCTTACGCCGCGCCGTTGATTGCGCTGGTGGCGATCACTAAATCCTTCCTCGGCCACTACATCGGCGCCAGTGAAGGCTTCCAGGGCATGATCGTCAAAAGCCTGCGCAGCCGTGGCCGGGTGATGTCGGCGAGCTGGCTGAACCGCGCAACTGCCGTGTTCATGATCCTCAGTTGCTGGGCCGTGGCAACCTTCAACCCGAGCATCCTCGGCATGATCGAAACGCTCGGCGGGCCGGTGATTGCCTGCCTGTTGTTCCTGATGCCGATGTACGCCATCCGCCGAGTGCCAGCCTTGCGCCAGTACTCGGGCCAGGCGTCCAACGTGTTTGTGGTGCTGATCGGCCTGATTGCACTGTCAGCGATCATCTACTCGGTTCTGCCCTGAAAACGGGCTGTTAAAGAAGGCGAGCCAAGCGGCTCGCCTTTTTTATGCCCGTGTTCATTGTTCGACCATTTTCCCGGCACAGCCCTTGCTACATACCTGTAGGAGCCGTCGCAGGCTGCCAACATGAGTCAAAAGTACAGGACACGGAATGGCCGGTGATCCGGTTTGGCGAACCAAGCCGATCACGGCCGGTCAACAACTGCACGTTCAATCAGGCGGTGACGCATCATGGACAATCCTTTTCAGATCATTACCGATGCCTTCGCGCCGGACTATCAGATCAACCTGAGCATTCAGGGCCTGGACGGCAGCATCATGCTGACCCTGTCCAACAGCGGCCACATCGTGGCCAAACGCATGATCAGCGCCGAACAGCGCAACGACCCGGCGCGGCTCAAGCGTCTGGTGCAAAGTATTCAATTCGGCATTGCCATCGAACAGGGCCACAGCGCCATGGCAATTCTCGAAGCGATGACCAGCGGCGACGGACTGACCCCGCCACCGCCACGCATTGTCGGCCAGCCTCAACCTGCAGCCGGGCTTTAAAGCTCGCCCTTCTCGACTTCCGGATGCTCGCTGGAACCGGCGCCAAGTTTGCGCTGCGGTTTCTCGATCTTCACCGAAGGAAATTGTGACGAGGCGTAACGCACCACCAGAATCGAGAACGCCAACAGCAGAATCCCGCCGCACAGGTAGATGATGCCCATGTCCGGCGGGTTGTGGTGCGAGACGTTGGAGATCAGCAAACGGGTCAGCGCAGTGATCGCGACGTAGATCAGGAAGCGCACCGGCATGTGGTTGGTCTTGAAGTAAATCCCGACCATCGCCCCCAGTTCCAGATAGATGAACAGCAACAGAATGTCATCGATCTTGATGTGGCCTTCCTCGAGCATCCCGAGAAACTCCATCACCGCCGCCCACGCCGTTACCGCACCAATGGCGAACAACGCCAGATAGTGGAAGGTTTCGACGAACAGGTTGCCCAGCGACTCGGCCAGTTGATGCACGTTTTGCCGCAGTTTCTCGGCCCAGTTGATTTTCACGATGATGTTCCTTAGCCCGATTCGAGCGGATGATGCGTGTTGGACGTGACGGTTTTCTGCACGTAACGGTTTTCATGCAGAAAAGAGGCCACGCCATCATGGCGAGCCGCCGCCAAACCCGCGCCGTGGCGTTTGGTCGCACCGCTGTGCTTTTGTGGGAGCGAGCCTGCTCGCGAATGCAGCGACACGGTCTCCCTGACAAACCCGAAATCCGGTCTACATTGAAAAGCCACTACCCATGGCGCAGGGATTCGCTTATCCTTTTCGCTGTATATGGATACAGTAGTCGTCAAGACAACTTAATGTGAAGGCATGTGAGGTGGTGAATGGCCGTCGAAGTGGTATACCGCAGCAGCCGAGATCTGGAGCGCTTGTTCATGGATAAAGCCGAAGCTGACCGTCATGACAAAATGCTCGAACTGGCCGAATATCTGGCCGATGTGCTGCAAAAAGCCGTTCCGTCCCTGACTGAACAGCAAGTGGAAGAAGCCGGGATCTACATGGCGAAGAATCGCGATGTGTTTGCCCGGGCATTCAAGAGCCAGCCGGATGCTCTGTCCGAGTTGCTCAATGCACCGGCCGAGCCTGCTGAACAAGCTGAGGGGGCAGAACCTGCTGAAGCGCCGGCCAAGCCAGCCAAAGTGGCAAAAGCCGCGAAGTAATCAGCGCCCCTTGAAAGATCGTCCGAAGGCTCGGGCCGCGATCGGACGATCTTTTGCGTTTCAGCGATACAAAACTTTCTCCGCCAACTCATCCGCCACCCGCGCCGGCGAACGCTTCTCCGCCTGCGCATGAGCAAACACCTCGGTCAGCCGAGAACTGATTTTCGACAGATGCGCAGTAATCGTCGGCAACTCCTCACCACGATGTTTCAGCGAGACGTAAATCAACCCACCCGCATTGATCACATAGTCCGGCGCATACAGAATCCCGCGCCGCTCCAGTTGATCAGCCACATCCAGGTGCGTCAGTTGATTGTTCGCCGAACCCGCCACTGCCGAACAACGCAGCTGGGTGACCGTGTGACTGTTGAGCACCCCGCCCAGACCGCAGGGTGCCAGTATGTCGCACGGCGTACTGAGCAATGCGTCGTTGGCGATCGGGTGAGCGTTGAGCTGCTCCATCGCCAGTTGCACCTTGCCATGGTCGATATCGCTGACCAGCAATTCCGCCCCGGCCGCGTGCAACTGCTCGGCCAAGGCAAAACCGACATTGCCCAAGCCCTGAATGGCGATGCGCAAGCCTTCGAGGTTGTCACTGCCCAACCGTGCCATGGCCGTTGCGCGAATCCCGGCGAATACGCCCATCGCCGCGTGCGGTGCAGGGTCGCCGGCAGACGTTGTGCTGGTGACATGCTGGGTCTGCTGGGCGATGCAGTCCATATCCGCCACCGAGGTGCCGCTGTCGATCGCAGTGATGTAGCGGCCGTCGAGTTGATTGATGCACCGGCCGAATGCCTCAAACAACGCGCCACGGTTTTCCACATGGGCCGGACGCACGATCACCGCCACACCACCGCCCTGCTCAAGGCCCGCCAGCGCGGCTTTGTAACTCATGCCCTGTGCGAGGCGAATGGCGTCCTCGACGGCCGATTCATCATTGGGATAGGCAAGATAACGACACCCGCCCAAGGCTGGCCCGAGGCGACTGTTGTGGATGGCAATGACCGCCTTCAACCCGGAGACCGGGTCAACGCTAAGGTGCAGCGATTCCAGGCGAGTGCTTTGCATGAGCGCAAACATCGTTGGGCTCCCGAATCACTTCTTGTAGAACGCCAGTATAGGCTTGCGCCCGAAAATTGCTGGAGTGCACCGGAATAAGCCGCCGCGCCGACAACGGCTTTGGGGAATAACCTGACACCCGTGCAGCGGGACACTGGACGAATGACACGGACGGGGCTAAAACGAGGCATTCCCCGGAGATTTCGATGAGTCCGCGCCAACGTTTTTTCGAATGCCTGCACCGTTCACCGCCCGCGCTGCTGGAAGCCGCGTTATGGATGGCGGCCGAGCACGAAAAAGCGGTCGATCCGGAAGCACTCCTGCAAGACTTCAAAGACTTGCAACAACGGGTCAGTTACGGTTTGCCGATGCTGCCGGTGAGTGAACTGGCGCAACCGTTGTTACGCCGCATGACCGATCTGGGCTTTGCCCAGGACGATTTTCTGCCGCTGCGGCCGCAGGCTGCGCTGTTGCACAAAGTCTTGCAGACCCGACGCGGCCAGCCGCTGACATTGGCGCTGATTGCCCTGGAATTGGCGCGGGGTCTGGAGATTCCTCTGGTCGGCGTCAACTTTCCCGGACACTTTCTGCTACGGGTGCCCGGCGCTGATCACCTGCTTGATCCGTGCGGCGGACGGCGTTTGTACCCCAACGATTGTCGCGAGTTGTTGCAACGTCAATACGGGCCGAACATGAAGCTCAACGCCGAGCATCTGTTGACCGCGTCGCCGGTACAGATGCTTCAGCGCCTGTCGCGCAACCTGCGGCAGTTGCACCTGACGCATGATGACTTTATTGCCGCGCTGATCGACGCCGAACGCGTGCTCGAACTGGGCGACGCCGCTGCCGCCGATTACCTGGCCCGCGCCAGCCTGTACCAACGGCTCGACTGCCCGAACGCTGAACGCTTCGATCTGGAGCGCGCGTTGTTGCTGAGTGATGACCCGATCCAGCGCCTGCGCCTGACTGAACGCCTCAGCCACCTGCCGCCCAACTCCGTCGTCCACTGAAAACGCTCGCGATAGCGGTGTGTCAGGCAACGAATGTACTGACAGAAACACCGCCTTCGCGAGCAAGCTCGCTCCCACAGGTTTGGTGTGGACCTAAATTATCGGCTCGGCACACATCACTGTGGGAGCGAGCTTGCTCGCGAAGCAGACGGCGCGGTCTTTCAGTTAAACCGCGTTATCGTTCTTCGCTAGCAGGCTAGCTCCCACAGGAGATTGCGCTGTGTCGGTGGGCGAACGCACCTGAATAATCAGCAACGCGGCGATGACCGCCGGAATCGCGCAGAAGAAGAAAATCTGCGCCACCGGAATGTGCATCGCCAGCAGCAGGCTGCCGAACAGCGGTCCGAGAATCGAACCGAAGCGCCCCACGCCCAATGCCCAACCGGTACCCGTCGCACGCACATGCGCCGGGTAGAAGTTACTGGCAAACGCATTCAGCGTCAGTTGCCCGCCGATGATGCAGAAACCAGCGGCGAAGACACAGGCCACCAGATATCGCGGATTGTCGTGGTTGAGCCCGAGCAGAATCGTGCACAGCGCGGCCCCCGTCAGCACGCCGGACAGCAAGCGCACCTTGCGTTTCAGGCGATCAGCGAACCAGGCCATGCCGATCGCGCCCAAGGTGCCGGCGAACAGAAACATCGACGCCACCAGATTGGCTTCGTTGAGTTTCAGGCCGCTTTCCAGCAACAGCGTTGGCAACCAGCTGATCATGAAATACAGCAAAATAAGGCTGACAAAAAACGTCGCCCAGATCAGCAAGGTCGGCCGCGCGTAGCCATTGCGGAACAACTCGACCACGGTCAGTTTGCTGCCCTGCTCGCGCTCGTTCTGCTCCAGGGTTGCGGCCGGTGGTTGCCAGTCCGGCAACATCCGCGCGGTGACTTTGCGCAATCGCGCATACGGCGGTGCATCACGCAGCAGGCGTGGCAAGGATTCAGGCAGCATCCACCAGAGAAACGGAAACAGCAGCAACGGCGTGACACCACCGGCGAGGAACACCGCTTGCCAGCCGAACTGGTCGATGAACCCGGCGGCAACAAAACCACCCGCCGCCCCACCAAACGAAAAGCCACACGCCGCCAGCGTCACCATCAAGGTGCGCAAACGCGGTGGTGAGTATTCCGACATCAACGCCATCGCACTGGGCATCGCCCCGCCCATGCCGATGCCGCAGATGAAGCGCGCGATCATCAGCGTATTGAGCGAGTCGGCGAAGACCATCAGCACGGTCAGCGTGGCGTAGATCAGTACGCAGGCGAGCAGAATCCGGCGCACGCCAAAGCGGTCAGCCAGCGGCGTGACCGCCAGTGAACCGAGGGTGAGGCCGAGCAGGTTGGCGCTGAAAACAGGCCCGAACGCAGACTTTTCCAGGCCCCAATCCTGTGCCAGCGCGGGCACCACATAACCGAGCACTTGGGCGTCATAGCCGTCGGTAACCAGCAGCAAGGCGAGCAGGATCAAGAGCAACCACTGATAGCGGGACACCGGACGGGCGTCGAGTGCCGCGCGGAAGCTGGCAATCTGGTTATGCATCGCAAGGTACCTGTTTTGTTTTTATGATTATGTGAACGGCGATAATCCTTTGTAGGAGTGAGCCTGCTCGCGATAGCGGTGGGTCAGTCAGAACATGAGTGACTGACACTCCCTCATCGCGAGCAGGCTCACTCCTACAGGGTTATGGGGTGTCTGGCTGGTTGGCGGGATGGGCCTTGATGAACGCCGGATGTTCAGCCGCCAGCGCCGCCACACGGCGAATTTTCGGGTAAGCCTCCAGCGAAACATTGAAGCGCTCCGCCGCATACAACTGCGGAATCAGGTACACATCTGCCACGCACGGCCACTCGCCGAAACAGAATCCCTCATCGCCAATCAACTGTTCCACCGTCGCCAGCCCTTGGCTGATCCAGTGACTGATCCACTCGACCACCTGCGGCTCGTCATACCCCGACTGGCGCAGGCGGTTGAGCACGCTGACGTTATGCAATGGATGCACATCGCAACCGATCACCGCCGCCACACCGCGCACTTGCGCGCGGGCGAGCAAATCTTCGGGCAGCAACGGCACCTGTGGATAACGTTCTTCCAGGTACTCGATGATGGCCGGCGACTGAATCAGCAATCCGCCTTCGTCAGTACGCAAGGCCGGCACCCGCCCCTGTGGGTTGATCGCCAGATACGCTGCCTGGCGATGCTCGCCACCGGGTGGCGCGATCAGGTTGACCGGCAACGCCTGATGGTCGAGGCCCTTGAGCGCCAATGCGATCCGCACCCGGTACGACGAGGTCGAGCGGTAATAGGTATAAAGATCCATAACCCGCTCCTGTCAGCGCGCCGCCAGCACTTTGCCGCGGCACTCGCCGAAACCGATCGAGGCAAAACCATCGCGGGCGCAACGTGCGCGCAGAATGATTTCATCGCCGTCCTCGAGGAATTTACGCACCTCGCCAGAGGCCAGTTCAATCGGCTTTTTGCCGCCCTCGGTGATTTCCAGCAGGCTGCCGAACTGACCGTTTTCCGGACCGGACAAGGTGCCCGAACCGAACAGGTCACCGGCCTGCAACTGGCAACCGTTGACGCTGTGGTGCGCGACCATTTGCGCGACGGTCCAGTACATATAGCGGGTATTGCTCAGGGTCAGGCGATGGGCCGGGAGGTTTTGCTCGCGCATGGTTTCGGTCAGCAGCAACACTTCCAGCTCGATGTCGAAGGCACCGCCGTCCTGATCACGCTGGTCGAACAGGTACGGCAGCGGCTGCGGATCACCTTCAGGACGCGCCGGTTGCGCAGTACGGAATGGCTCCAGCGCTTCTGCCGTCACCACCCATGGCGAGACACTGGTGATAAAACTTTTCGACAGGAACGGACCCAGCGGCTGATATTCCCAAGCCTGGATATCGCGTGCCGACCAATCGTTGAGCAGGCAGAAACCGGCGATGTGTTCGGCCGCGTCACCGATGGCGATCGAATCACCCATCTCGTTGCCCTGGCCGATCCAGATGCCCAGTTCCAGCTCATAGTCCAGACGCGCGCAGGGGCCAAACACAGGCTCGGTCTGACCGGCCGGCAGTGTCTGGCCTTTCGGACGACGCACATCGGTGCCGGAGGCACGCACGGTGGAAGCGCGACCGTGATAACCGATCGGCACGTGCTTATAGTTCGGCAGCAACGGGTTATCCGGGCGGAACAGTTTGCCGACGTTCTGCGCGTGCTCGATGCCAACGTAGAAGTCGGTGTAATCGCTGATGCGTGCCGGCAAATGCAGTTGGCAATCGGCGGCCAGTGGCAGCAGTTTCGCACCTTGCGCTTCGATGTTGCCGCGCAGGGTGCTGCCTTCGCTGAACAGTTCCAACAGGCGTGTGCGCAGAGCCACACGTGCCTCGCGACCGAGGTCGAAGAACGCGTTCAACTGGCCACCGTGCATGGCTTCGACGGCGCTACGTGCAGCACCGTCGAACAGCCCTGCTTCCAGCGCCACTTGCAGATCAAAGATGTGTTCACCAATCGCCACGCCCGCGCGCGGCGCCGCACCGTTGAGGCTGAATACGCCCAACGGCAGGTTCTGCAACGGGAAATCAGCGTGGCCGTTGGCCGAAGCGACCCAACTGCGGGTGATGGAAGTCTGCGTCATGGGTTATCTCCGGGTCGGGTCGAACGTGGCGGGCAGCGTGGCCCAGCAAGCGTCGTAAGTGGATTGCAGTTGCGGGCAGTCGAGGGCAAAGCGGCTTGGGCGCAGCACTTGGCTGGTCTCGAACATGAAGGCCATGGTGTTGTCGATCTTTGCCGGTTTGAGTTCGGCGTTGATCGCTTTGGTGCAGGTCTCGCCGTCCGGGCCGTGGGCGCTCATGCAGCTGTGCAGCGACGCCCCGCCGGGCAAGAAGCCTTCGGCCTTGGCGTCGTATTCGCCCTGAATCAGGCCCATGAATTCGTTCATCAAATTGCGGTGGAACCACGGTGGCCGGAAGGTGTTTTCAGCGACCATCCAGCGTGGCGGGAAGATCACGAAGTCGAGGTTGGCCAGGCCGTGCACGCTGGTCGGCGAGGTCAGCACGGTGAAGATCGACGGATCCGGGTGATCAAAACTCACCGTGCCGATGGTGTTGAAACGGCGCAGATCGTATTTGTACGGCACGTTGTTGCCGTGCCAGGCGACCACGTTGAGCGGCGAGTGATTGAGTTCGGTGGCCCACAACTGGCCGAGGAATTTCTGCACCAGCGTGGTCGGTTGCTGCAGGTTTTCGTAGGCGGCGACCGGCGTCAGGAAGTCGCGCGCATTGGCCAGACCGTTGCTGCCGATCGGCCCCAGATCCGGCAGACGCAGCGGCGCGCCGTGGTTCTCGGCGACATAGCCGCGTGCTTGCGGGTCGAGCAATTCGACACGGAATTTCAGGCCGCGCGGCAGCACGGCGATTTCCAGCGGCGCCACTTCCAGCACACCCAATTCAGTGGCGATGCGCAGACGGCCGAGTTGCGGCACCAGCAGCAGTTCGCCGTCGGCGTTGAAGAATACGCGCTCCATCGAGCGATTGGCGGCGTAGTTGTAGATGCTGATCCCGGCCGGTTTTTCGGCGCCGGCATTGGCGGCCATGCTCACCAGTCCGTCGATGAAATCGGTTGGCTCGGCCGGCATCTCCAGAGGATTCCAGCGCAGCCGATTGGGCGTCACTTCACCCAAAGGACCACCGGCCAATTGCCGTTCCAGTTTGACGAAAGCCGGGTGATTGGCCGACGGCTGAATCCGGTACATCCAGGTGCGCCGCGCTTCACTGCGGGTCATGGTGAACGCGGTGCCGGAAAACAATTCGGTGTAGAGGCCGTAGGGTGCTTTTTGCGGGGAGTTCTGGCCGACGGGCAGCGCGCCGGGCAACGCTTCAGAGCTGAATTCGTTGCCGAAACCGGACTGATACGCCAGCGCCTGAGCGGTTGAATCGAGGTTCATGGAGCCTCCTGAACAGGGAGTCGGCAGTGGCCCATCGCTCTGGCTCAGAGGCTTCGGCACGCCGGGGTTGTTATTATCGTAATTCGATTACGCATAACGTAATTTGCTCGCTATCCAGCGTCAAGCTATAAAGACGCCCATTCGTTTCGGAACCCGGCCGCACCATGGAAAAAACCAGCGACAGCAACGGCAAACAGAAAGTCCGCTCCGCCGAAGTCGGCACCGACATCCTCAAGGCCTTGGCCGAGTTGTCGCCCTCCACTTCGCTGTCGCGACTGGCCGAACATGTGCAGATGCCAGCGAGCAAGGTCCATCGCTATCTGCAGGCGTTGATCGCCTCGGGATTTGCCGAGCAGAACGCCGCCACCAACCACTACGGCCTCGGCCGTGAAGCGCTGCGCGTGGGCCTTGCCGCACTCAATAGTATGGACGTGCTGAAGGTCGCCGCCCTGCCACTCGCCGAACTGCGCGACGAACTCAACGAAACCTGCTTTCTGGCGGTGTGGGGCAACCAAGGCGCAACCGTTGTGCACATCGAACCGGCGGTGCGTGCAGTGACGGTGGTGACGCAACTGGGTTCGGTACTGCCGTTGCTCAGTTCATCAACCGGGTTGGTATTCAGCGCCTATCTGCCACATCGCGAAACCGATGAGTTGCGCGTCCAGGAGATTGCCGCTGCCGATCATCCGCTGAAGGATGAGAAGACTTACGTAACGCTGTGTGAACAGATCCGCGAACGCGGTCTGCATCATGTGCATGGTTTGCTGATGCCGGGTGTGGATGCGTTGTCCGCACCGGTGTTCAATGCTGTCGGACAAGTCGCCGCCGTGCTGACCATCGTTGGCCCGACCTCGCTGTTCCATGCCGACGAAAACGGCCCGGCGGCGCAGCGGTTGTTGGCTGCGACGCGGGCCGTGAGCTGGCGGATGGGTTATGAACGATAAACGCTATACGCATTGAGCGAGCAGCGAGTGCTCAAAAACGGTCAATGAACCGTTGTTTTACTCAGTCCGGAATCGGCACCGTCCATCAATGTCTTGAAGAACTCGACCAGCATCTCTTTCGACTCCTCCTGGCCTGTGTAATAAGTGACCAGTTCCGCCACCGTCCGCGCGTCCTCGAACAAACTTAGAAAAGACCGTTGTGCCTGGGTAATTTCCTTGACCGGGTCACCCGCCGCCGCGGCCTTGCCCAGCGTAAGCAGCCCGGTCAGCGCTTCCTGGACATGTCCCAGCGCAGCGCGGTAGTCCCCTCGTTTGTCCGACTGTGAGGCGTCGTAGATGCTTTTCATCAACTGCACAGCCACCACGACAGTGCCCACGGGAGGCACCAGCAGGCTCACGATGTTCGCGGCCTTCAACAGGTTGTCGTAAACAAGACCGACGACTATTTCATTGAGGCTGGTGGTGCGCTCGTCGATATCACTCAATACACGGCGCACTCGCTCGTCATGGAAAGTAAACAGATCAGGCAGTAACGAACGCTGCTGCGTGCGAATGACCGCTCGGGTATCAACGGTTGCGACCAACCTGTCGAAATAGTCGTTGATCACCTTTTGGTCGACGAGCAGTATCCGCCCGCTGTAGTAGGTCCTGAACGGGCCGTATCGAAAACGAATCGAAGGAATGAACTCAGCGATTGGCCGGAAGCTGACCAGATCCGGCGCGTCAGGCGTATAGAGCAAATCGACGAACCCTGAAGACATCTTCAGTCGGAAAATATAAACGCCGCCAACCGTGCGGTCCCAGGCAGCTGTCAAACCCAGCTCGCCTAGATTGAATTTATACAGCCCGACACTCCCTTCGGAGCTGCTATCCACAATTGACTGATAGCCGCCACTCTCTTTCAGATTATCGATAATCCGTTGGATAGCGGAGAAATACTCTGTTGATAATCGGCCATTGGTGAAGTCGGCAAAAGCATTGCAGTACATTTCACTGCGGATTCTTCGGGCGTGTACCGCGCGTTTGAAGGCGTAGTCAGGATGAGCCTTGTTTTGATATTGCGCTTTCAACATCGCGGTATATCTGTCGCCGGGACGGAAAGTTTTCGACAGCGAGGACAGGTCTCGGATGTCCAGTTTTTCAACGAGGGGATGGCCATTCACCAAATAGTATTTGGGGCTGAATTTCGTTGCGTAGGCCGGATGCACGGCTTCAAAGGCGAGTCCCTCAAGCAAAACGTCGGTAATGCTCTTACGAAACTCTTCGGTTTGAACAATGATCTTGTCGGGATTGACCGAAACGTTGCTCCCACGAGTACGCAAAATGTCTTCTATCTGAGCTTTCACCGAGTCATAAGTGAACTGCTCGAATGTCGGAAAACCATTGTCTCGCGCATCAACCATCGTTAGTGCCTTGAGCTCGGTTGTCAGACGCGAATAGCGCTTGCGGCCCTCGACGCCAAGCACCCGATACCCTACCGGAGCAATAGCCTTGTGCAGCGCAACTTCGGCTCGGTACGCGATATTTACGTAGTCCGCCAACGGTGCCTTGAGATTCAGGCCAAGATCGACTGGCCGGCCATCAAGCGTGTAGCGGTAGTTGAGCTGTGCTGGATCGCTGCCGAGCAACTTGCCTGCATCGTGCAGGTAGTCGGGATGGATCAGCAATGCAGCGTATTCACGATCTGCGGACAATGCTGTCTCCAGCCAGCGGTTCGCCGCGTAAACATCGGAAAATTTCAGCAGTTCAAATGCACCGCCAGGCGTTTTGACCAACATCAGCGACGGTACGTATTCTCTGGATGAAATAATCAGGACATCTTTTAACGCGGGTACCTGATCTCCGATTCTCAATCCCTGAATAGTCACCGAAGGGTCATTGGCCATGGCTCGCGAGATGATATTCGCATCGGTGGAATCCAGCTTCCCAGAGTGGCGAGCAACAAAAACTGCAAACTCCATCTGGCTGAAGAGGTAGTCGCGATAAGCCTTCTGGTAATCAGCCGAGGGCGAGGATGCAAGGCTGCCGGCAAATTCCAGTCGCAGGTTACGGTTCTCCAGCCACTGCTCGAGAGCCGCCGTCGTCAACCGACTTCCGTTGGGAGCGCCGATGATAGTCAGGGTGGCTTTATAACCATTGTCATGTAGACCGAAGACAATAAATTCCGTCAGTGTCCGGGTTTCTTCCTGTTCGATAGTACGTCCGGCAACTTGCAGAGTGAACGAGCTATGGACACTTATCGTTTCTGGTTCCAGGTGTTCACCGAGCACCCGGTCCGCCCATTCAGCGAAGGTACGCACCACATAATCTTTAAACGAAAAGTACGCACCGAATGCACTTGAAAACGCCGCCTGGTATTGATCCTTGGAGTCTTCAAGCTGGTTATACCGTTGTTGAATATCGCTACCAGCGACCTGGAGCCAAAGTGGCCAGTCGGTACGTTTCAACGCAGCCAAGAGCAGAGAGAAGCGGGTGTTGATACCGTAGCGCAACACATGCAGGCGTTGATTCTCCTGCAGCATGGAGGTGAGCGATTTTTCAAGTTGTCCCCGGCCACTGAACAGGGACGACAGGCTTTCAAGTTGACCTTTGAGATGAGTCTCGACACAAAAGGCGTGAGGACTTTGCGTGGCTTTCAAGTATCTGATCTGGTCATTACCCAGGGATAATCGCTGCTGAAGTTTGCGGTGCAAATCGGTATTTTTTTCAAAAAACTCAAAGCCCTTCGTCGGCGTATGCATGAGATAGGCAGTCGACTCGTTGACCAGCGGCATTTCTGCATCCGGACGCTCGGCGTTGTCCAGAACGAAGCACGGCTGACGCGACAGAAGGTAATCCTGCGTCGGACGCAGGTTGACTTCAAACGTTGCGCGACCGTTGTCTGCGTCGAGCAGTTGGGCGAATCGCTCACCCAGCGGGGCGTCAACATTGTTGGCCATGACCGACAGGGACAGCTCTGCGCTCGTTACCACGGCGTACGCTTCGATGAAAGCCAGCTTATTCGATAGCGGTGCAGTGTTCGCGCGTAAGGGTTTCGCTGGCGCTGCCCAGAACTTTGCGATCTCGGTTCGCAACGTTTTTTCCAGTCCGGTAGCTACAGCAGCGATCAGATCTTCGACAATAAGAGTATTGAGCGTATTGACTTTGAATTTTGCACTGAACGTGTCCGGCAGAAAAAAAACACCATCGCCGCCGACAATGTAGGCGGGACTGACATTGTTATTCAGACAATAAACAGCCACGTCCCAAAGAGAGCCCGAAGGCCGATTTTCATTGGCAGGAAAAGCAGGATCCGTATTGACATAGACCTTATCGATATCGACTGCTTTACCCAAACGCTTTAATTCACTTTCAAGCCTGTTGCGAAGAATATCCAGCACGCTTGGCATGGCGTCGATGATCTTGAATAGACCGGCTTTTGCCTGGTTTGCCTTTTCCCACTCTTTAGCCCAGGTAACTTGTTCACCCAAGGAACCACGCATCAAACTTTTAAATAACTTAGCCACAACATTTCCTTACTTTACCATCCAGAGCAGCGAGTGCAGCCCTGCAGATAGTCGCAAGGTAGTTTTTTTATCAACCAACATGAAGCACGAACAATTTACAAAACATGCCACCCCACAACGACAAGCATTTTCACTTGCAGAAAATTACAAGATTAAATCAATATCCCCATCAACTTTGCTTTCGCCACAGCCTGAGTTCTGCGTTCCACACCCAATTTCCCGTTAATCCGTCTCGCGTGCGTTTTTACTGTATGCAACGAAATAAAAAGTTGTTCTGCAACTTGCTGATTCGAAGCACCTTGAGCAATCAACATCAGCACTTCGCGCTCGCGCCGACTGAGGCCAGGCGCAAGATCACGGTTGTCACATTGCCCGACAGGAAGCGGTTGTTCAGACACTGGGCCTCGGCGTAACTCCCACTCCCGCATGGCTTGCTGCAATTGGCAGCGTTCCACCAGCGTTCCGGCTCGCTGAAAAGCTTGCTGCGCCGCCACCGCGTTACCGTTCGATTCGGCCAACTGGGCGAAGGCCAGCAGCAACTCCGTTTCCGCCGCCAACATGCCGCTGGCCTGGGCCTGATTCAACAATCGTTCAATGGTTGGCAGACCGTTTTCATCAGGATTCAATTGCGCTTGCGCGCAGGCCAGCAGGTATTCAATGCGGATAATCAGCTCGAACGTCGCGGGCGGCGCCTGGCGTGCAGCGGGTCCACGGTAATGCCGTAACAACCGGCCCAGCGCCTCTTGAACCAATTGCGGTCGACCCTGCTGCAACCAGAACTGGCTGCTGACCTGAAGCACGACACCGCGGTAGACGGTATCGGGAATCTGCCGCTGCTGCATGACCCTTTCGGCCTCGCGCAGGCGTTCGAAAGCGCAAGCATAGTCGCCTCGATTGCCGGCCAGTTGAGCCTGCCCCAGGTAGCCATACAAGACCCGCTTGTCTTCACTGCGCAAGCAATCTTCAAGGCCTTGGCGGAACAGATCCGCAGCCTGCTGTTCTTGTCCCATGCACAGCGCCAGCCGTCCTCGTCGCAGTGCAATACGGCCCAACAGCGGCGTGGGCACCTGGGTACGCTGGCGCAGCAAATGCTCAATGTCCACCAGCAGACTTTCGGCACGCACCGGCGCTCCTCGCTGCTCGAGCCATTGCGCATGATCAAGCTCGAGCAACCCTTCGAACAACAGGGAGCCATGCGCGCGCGCCAGGCACAGCGCCTCGCGGTTGAGGGCATGGGCCTGATCGAGTTCACCGCACAGTAACGCCTGCTGCGTGAGTCCCGACAGACACATCAGGCGGGCCTGCCAGGCATCATCCGCCAGCGCTGACAATGCCTCCTGAAAACAGGCGCGCGCCGGCTCCATTTGCCCTTGCAGGTGGCAGAGCCAACCTTGTTGCGCCTGCCAACGCGCCAGCAATTGCTGCTCCAGGTCCGCCGTCGGTTGTGGCATGAAGCGGGCGAGATAGGACATGCATTGCGCGGCCTGTTCGAATCGGCCGGCGAACAGTAATGCCCCCGTGACCAACCCGATCAGTTGCGGTGTCATCAAGGTCAGTTCCCGGCTCTGCTGTTCATGCAAGCGCACCAGCAAGACGACCGTCTGATCTTCCAACAAGTCCTGGAAGCTCAAATGCTGCAACAGGCTCACGGCAGTTTCGTATTCTTCGGCCAACAACGCTTGCTCGAACGCTGCTCGCCAATCCTGCGCCGCAGTGAACCACTGACAGGCGCGCCGGTGCCACGAACGCGCACATGGCCAACGCGACGCCTGCATGATTCGCGACAGCGGGCGGAAGACCTGCAGCCAATCGGCGGACTCCTGCCATGGCTCGATAAAGCAGCCCAGCACTTGCAGATCATGCAACAGCTGTGCGCCTTCGCCGGGGCCGAACAAGTGCTCGCATAATGGCGCGTTAAACCGTGGCAGGTGGGCCAGAACACGCCAGACCTCGTCCTGCTCTGGGGTCAGGTTGCTGAAGAGTTCGTGTTGCAGATAATCGAGCAGGGTGTCGATACGCTGTTGCGGCTGCAGGTTTTGCGACCAGTCGCACTTTTGCAGGAGCGCCATGCGAGCCCCCGCGCACCAGCCGCCGGTGCGCTGGATGATACGGGCGGCGACACGGTCTGCCTGGTCTGGCGGCAAATGGCGCAACACCGGTACAACCTCATCGTGGGTCAGCGCCAGGCTGGCGCGCTCGGATTCGTAGAGTTCGTCATCGAGCAACAGACGCGGCCAGTTACACTGCGGCCGGCGGCGAGTGCTGATCCACCAAGTGAGCGCCGGGCTGCTGACCGCCAGCAAACGATCCAGTAAAGCATCCAGAACCGGATCCGGCAGACGACTGTAATCGTCGATAAACAGCGAAGTCGGCCTGGACCAACCTGCCAGTTCCGCCATCAGCTGCGTAACGTCAAGGCCTTCGACCAGCCCGAGTGCCCGAGTCAGACGCAGGCAAAATTCCTCGCAACTGAGCGCTGCTCCAGCCAGCGGCAGCCAAAGCGTCTCGCAGTCTGCACGCATCTGCAGAAGACACTCGGTGAGCAGTGCGGTTTTGCCACTGCCAGCGGGTGCGCACAGCAACCTGACCCGTGCGTTCGATGCCAGCAAAGGTGCACTCAAGCGACTGCGAAGCTGATGATGGGAAGAAAGTCTGGGCAAAAATCCGGGGCGATCCAGACAGGGCGTCATGGCGGTCATCGGGTGAGCCTTTTTATCGTTGTGCTGTCACCCTAGCCCTCTCCCCTGTACTTGTTGACGAGTATTCAGCGCGCTGATTGGCGCCCATAAAAAAGGCGACCGAGCGGTCGCCTTTTGCCTTGCTGTTGTATCCAGACCGTTACCGCACGCCCTCGGCGCGCAAGGCCGCTGGCGTGTAGTCGGCCGCCTTGGCTTCAAAGCCGAATTCGAAACTGTGCTTCTCTTCGTTCTTCATCCCCAGGGCAATGTATCGACCGGCAATAATGTCGTAGAGCGCTTCGAGGGTGTAGGCCTGCGCCTGGTGATCGTAGTAATACTGAGCGTGACCTTCGGCGACACGCCACAGTTGTCCGCGACCGTCATAGTGGTCAGCCAGTGCAACCTGCCAACTGTCCTCGTCGATATACATGTGGCGTTTGGCGTAGATATGCCGCTCATTCGGTTTGACGGTGCCGATCACTTCCCAGACCCGGTGCAACTCATAGCGCGTCAGGTCCTGATTGATGTGCCCGGCCTTGACGATGTCGTCGTACTTGAGCTTCGGCGAATCGAGTTTGTAGCTGTTGTACGGGATGTACATTTCCTTCTTGCCGACCAGTTTCCAGTCGTAGCGATCCGGCGCGCCGGAGAACATGTCGAAGTTGTCCGAGGTGCGCAGGCCATCGGCAGCGGTGCCCGGGCCGTCATAGGCCACTTGCGGCGCCCGACGCACGCGGCGCTGGCCGGCGTTGTAGATCCACGCCAGACGCGGCTCCTTCACCTGATCGAGGGTTTCGTGCACCAGCAACACGTTACCGGCAAGACGCGCCGGTGCGGTCACCGACTGTTTGAAAAAGGTCAGTACGTTGGCGGCTTTTTCCGGATCGATATCCTTGATCAGTTGCGGCACGGCGATCTCTTCTTCGAAGCGGATCGGCGTGTAGCTGCCGTTGGTCTGCGGGGTGACCTGGGTGATGATGCGTTTGACGTTGCCGCCGTGATAACGGGTGATGTGGTTCCACAACACCTCGACGCCGTTCTTCGGAATCGGGAACGCGTAATAGCGATTGCCGGTGAAATTGGCCAGGCCGTTACCATCATTGATCGTGGTGACATTGAGCGCGCTGCGCTTGGCCGATTCGTAGATTTGCGCCGGTGCGGCAACGGTACGGTGAGTCGGATAGACCGGGATCTTGTAAGTTTCCGGGTAGCGTTTGAACATCGCCACCTGGCCGTCCGAGAGCTTGTCCTTGTACTTGTCGACATTGGCCGCAGTGATGGTGAACAGCGGTTTTTCATTGGCGAACGGGTCGGCGAGGAAGCCTTTGCTGTCCACCGCGCCGGCGTTTTTCGGAATGCCGCCAGTCCATGCCGGAATCGAGCCGTCAGCGTTGCCGGCCTTCTCGGCGCCCAATGGCGTCAGGCTGGTGCCGAGTTTGTTCGCCTCTTCCGGCGACACCGCCGCCATCACGTTGGCCGCCAGCAGACTCAGGGCCAGCACCCCACATTGCAGAATCATTTTGCGCATTGCAGTCATCCTTCTCGGGCAGATCAGAAGTTCACGCCGAAGCTCAGTGCGACGAAGTCACGGTCTTCGAGGACGTTGTAGTCGCCACCGAAAAAGTCGGTGTAACTGAGGCTCGCGGTGTAGGTGTTGCGGTAGTCGGCATCGACGCCGACGCTGATCGCTTTCGCGCCTTCGTTGAACAGGCCGTTGGGGCCGTAACCGGCGACGTCGTGCGACCACGACAGGTTGGGTTTGAGGTTGATCCCGCCGATCACGTTGGCGTAATCGAGGATCGCCCGGGCGCGATAGCCCCACGAGGTCGAGGTGACGAAACCGTCGGTGTCGCCGCCGAAACCGTATTGGCCATACACCGAGTCGCGGCCATAACGCAGCTTGTCGCGCGACTCCAGACCGCCGACCCGCACTACCGCTGCTTCACCAACCAGGGTCAGACGTTGAGCGCCCCAGACCTGATCGAAGAAGTGCGTGAGGGTGCTCTGGATTTGCGTGACTTCCTTGCGCCGATACCCCTTGTTGTCCGCCCCCGGGGTGGTGGCGATCGGCGAAGCGGCACCACCGGCAATCGGGTTGAGCAGCGCCAGCGTCAGGTCGTTGGTGTTGACCTGCACCGGAGCGTTGGGCCGGTAGCTGATCTCGCCGGTCCAAGCGGTGCCAGTAGGTAATGTGGTGGAAAAGCTCGCGCCGTAAAGACGAATGTCTTCCGGGTATTCGAGGTAGTAACCACCGCGTCCGAGCATCACGCTCTGCGCCAGGCCGGAACCGCTGCCGGGTGCCAGACCATTGGCGATCCCGACCATGCCCGGCAGTGCCGCCAGCGTCGACAGGCCGGCCGTGGTAGTGCCAACCGTTGGCGTGCGGCTGTGGTAGTTCATGAAATACAGGCCATATTCGGTGTCGTCACCGAGCCAGCGCAACGCCGTCCCCCACTGCCCGGAATCCCGCGCATCGCGGTCACCACCACGCGGAATCACCACGCCTTCGCGGGTGACTTGAATACCTTGGCCAAAAGCCTGGGTCAGCGGGACAAACGGTGCGATTGCCGGGTTGCCGACGGTGTAGCCGTTGTTGCAACCGTCCGCCGCCACATCGACACCGAAGAAGGTGCCGCAGTTGTCGAGAACGGTCTGGTCCCATTCCAGTTGATAGAAACCTTCGACGGTCAGTTGATCAGTCAGGCCTTGCGAGCCGAACAGCATGTTGACCGGAATCAGGCCTTCCTTGATCTCCGCACCAGGGCGGCGAAACGCTGAAACGTCGATCGGGTTGATGCTGTTGATAGAGTTGCCGATAAAAGTACTTTCGCCCCAACTCACCACTTGCTTACCGGCACGCACGGTACCCGGCAGGTCGGCGATGGAATAGTTGTGATAGACGAAGGCATCAAGAATTTGTGCGCCGGAAGACTTCGCGCCTTCCTTGCGGCCGCTGTCGCTGATCGGCTTGAACTCGCGGTCCTCGTCCTTCAGCTCGAAGTCATACCAGTACTTGCCACGCACGAAGACACCGGTGTCGCCGTACTTGAGTTCGAGGTCGTGAATACCTTTGAAGATTTTCGAGAAGGTCTCGCCCTTCTTGAAATTCAAACGCCCGTCATCACCGGTCGAGGATTGCCCGGTCCCCCCATTGACCGTGCCGACCAGCGACTTGTCGGCATCGCGCAGACCCCAGCTCGCGCCGATCGACAGCGACGAGTCGAAGGTGCCTTCGATTTCGCCAATGTTGAACGCAACCGCTTGCGCCTGGGCGCAGCAACCCAGAGCCACCGCGGCTGCCAGCGCCTGCGGTGTGAAGATGGCGCGCATTGTTGTTTTTGTCATGCGTCTTCCCCGGTGAGTGACAGAAGGCCCCACCCTACTGCCGGGCAACGGCGTCGATAAGCGCACCAAGGAGGTATTCGTGTTGTCGCTCGAAAGGATGAATGGCCTTGCAGGACGGGGCTTTGCGCCGCTCATGGATCGGCTGGATGGCGGATCATCAGTGCAGCGCATGGTGCACGTCGGATCACGGGACTGTTGCATGCCCCGCAACAGTGCATGTCCGGAATCGGTATTTTTCCTACGCGCTCAAGACCTTATTCTGAACGCGCTTTCACGGGACACGCCGTAAAGCACGCAGCATCAGCCTTCGAGCAACTCAGGCCATTGCTGACAGATTTCAGATAAATCGAAGACTTCGGTTTATCGCCCCGGTGTTCACTGACGTTGATTTGTAGCTCCTTGATCTAACGTCTTACCTTGGCCGCTGCGTTTGCAGCGGCCTTTTTTATGGGCGAAGAATTTTGCACAGCGCGGATTTTCAGCGGGGGACGACAGGATTCAGTTAAATCCTGTCGGTTGATGCGCAGGGTTCAGAGCGAATACTTCTGCAAATTCGCCATCATTTCCTTCAGCGCCTCGATATTGTCCTTCGGATGCGCCGCCCCCTCAAAATCGCAAATCTGCTGCCAGTGCGCCGCGACGTCTTCCGGCGAGAAGCCTTCGCGCGGATCGAACCCGGCACCGAGGCTGCGCTCCCAGCGCACCTTGCCCATCCAGCCGCCACCGACTTCGAACAGTCCGGAGGTTTCCTGGCATTGCTCGCTGGCCAAATACACCACCAACGGGCTGACCAGTTCCGGTTTCAGTTGTTCGAACACTTGCGGCGGAATCAAGCCCTCGGTCATGCGCGTGCCGCCGGTAGGTGCGATGGCGTTGACGAGGATGTTGTTTTTGCGGCCTTCGATGGCCAGGGTGCGGGTCAAACCGTAGAGACCGAGTTTGGCCATGCCGTAGTTGGATTGGCCGAAGTTGCCGTAGATGCCCGAGGTCGAGGCAGTGAAGATTACCCGACCGTAGTTTTGCTCGCGCAGGTGCGGCCATGCGGCGCGGGTGACTTTGTAGGCGCCTTCGACGTGGACGCGATAGACCAGATCCCAGTCGGCATCGTCCATTTTGTGAAAGGTCTTGTCGCGCAGAATGCCGGCGTTGTTGACCACAACGTCGACGCGGCCGAAGGCATCAAGGGCGTTCTGCACCAGTTTGTCGCCATCGGTGACCGAGTCGTGGTTGGCTTCGGCAATGCCGCCGGCCTCGCGGATTTCCGCCACCACGCGATCGGCGGCGGAGGCATTGGCGCCCTCGCCCTGGGTCGAGCCGCCGAGATCATTGACCAACACTTTGGCGCCCTGTTTGGCGAACAACAGCGCATGAGCCCGTCCGAGGCCACCACCGGCTCCGGTGACGATGACGACTTTATCTTCGAAACGCACAGACTCATTCATCGCAGCAACTCCAGCAGGCCAGTATTGAGTCCGAGTGTCAGGCACAGGGCTTTGGGTCACAACGAATACGGCTGAGGCTGAATGGTGTGCAATAAGGTTGAGGGATGATGAAGGCGTCAAAAGATCAAAAGATCAACAGATCGCAGCCTGCGGCAGCTCCTACATTAGATTTGTGTAGGAGCTGCCGCTGGCTGCGATCTGTTGATCTTTCAGGAGCAGGCTACTTTGCGCGGTGGCAGCACAAAACGCTCGCGAAACGCCAGATAGTGCTTGAGCACCTGCACCGGCGCTTCGGTCTGTGGATAGTGACCGATGCCCGGCAACAACACCGTGTCCGCATCGGGAATCAATTCGCGGTAACGCTCGACCATGTGCGCCCCGGAAATCGGATCGACCTCGCCATCGATCACCCGCAACGGAATTTCACCGCGCTGCATCGCCATCACCCAGCGATCACGCTGCACGCGGCGTTCGGGAATGTAGCTGATCAACTTGTGCATGATCCGTGGCCCGCGATTGCTGTCGACCAGGCTCCAGAAATCGTCCAGTTCACTTTCGCTCGGCCGGGTCTGCGGGCCGAAGATCTGCCGGAAGCTTTTCACCAAAGCATCGCGGGTGAACGCGCGGCCGATCATCCAGCCCAGCGGACTGAGCAGCAGTTTCTGCATCAGCACCGGGCGATGGGTTTCCGGAAACAGCCCGCCATTGAGAAACACGCAACTGGCGACCTCGATCTTGTCTTCGTAGTGCCGGGCGAGCAGTTCTTGCGCAACGCTGTCACCGTAATCATGCGCCAGCACATGCACCGGTTGCTCGACCTGCACATGCGCGAGCAAGGCTTGCTGCAGGTCAGCCTGCTCTAGCAGGCTGTAGGTGTGATTGAGCGGTTTGGCCGAATCGCCAAAGCCGAGCATGTCGCAGGCGATCACCCGATAACGCTGGGCCAGTGGCTGCCACAGGTAATGCCAGTCCCAACTGGCGGTCGGGAAACCGTGGATCAGCAGCAGCGGCTCACCCTGCCCCGCCGTCCAGTAACGGATTGGCTGACCACGAAAGACAAACGTCTGGCTGCGTTTACGCCAGACACACAGAGGAATCTCGGCAAGAGGCATTAGAGTTTATATCCGGGGTCTTGTTTATCGAGTTTGCGCAGCAACGCCGGCCAGGCCAGCGCACCACCCATGCCTTGAGCACTTTTGGTGACGCCGGCGATCATCGCTTTGGCGCCTGCCAGAATGTGCGGTTCGATGGCGATGAGTTCAGCCCCACCGGTTTGCGCCATGACCTGAATGTCGCAGGCGCGCTGGAAGGTGAACATCATCAGAAAGGTGTCGGCGATGGTGCCGCCACAAGTCAGCAGACCGTGGTTGTGCAGCATCAGGAAATTGTTTTCGCCCAGATCGGCCTGCAAACGCGCTTTTTCTTCGTGGTTCAGCGCCACGCCTTCATAGGCGTGATAAGCCAGACTCGACAGCACGAACAGCGACTGTTGGCTGATCGGCAACACGCCCTGCTTTTGCGCCGACACCGCGACACCGGAGGCGGTATGCGTATGCAGCACACACACTACGTCGTGCCGCACTTCGTGCACGGCGCTGTGGATGGTGTAGCCGGCGGGGTTGATTTCGTACGGACTGTCCATGAGTTTGTTGCCGGCCTGATCGACTTTCACCAGGCTCGAGGCGGTGATCTCATGGAACATCAGACCGAACGGGTTGATCAGGAAATCTTCGGTGCCCGGCACCTTGGCGGAAATATGGGTGAAGATCAGATCGTCCCAGCCATGGGCGGCGACCAGACGATAACAAGCGGCGAGATCGACCCGGGTCTGCCATTCCGCAGCGCTGACCTGGTCTTTGACATTAAGGGACGATTGGACGGGGGCTACGCTCACTGTATGCACCTCTGCGTTCTTATTGTTCTGCACGTGTCAGCAGTCTAGTCAGGCGCAGAGGATCGCGTAGTTGCATTGGCAGCCAGCTTGATGACTGACCGAGTCAGCAATGCAAACACCTTGGATCCATGTCAAAGCAACGACGCCAACAAAGGCGCGGCAAACAGATTGAGCAACCCGGTCAAGACCATCACCAGCCCGGCGACAGAACCCTCTTCGCCGCCCACTTCATGGGCGCGACTGACGCCGGCACCGTGCGCGCCAACCCCGAACAACGCGCCACGGGCCAAAGCACTGCGCAATGGCAACCACTTCAACAGCACGCCGCCGAGCATCGCGCCAAACACACCGGTGAACATTACGAACACCGCCGTCAATTCCGGCACGCCACCGAGATTTTGTGCCAACGGCATAGCGAACGGTGTGGTGATCGAACGTGGCACCAGCGACATCGTCACCGAACTGTCCAGCGCCAACGCCCTGGCCAATCCGAATGAAGTACCAATCGACGCGGCACTGCCGGCCACCATGCCCAGCAGCAGTGCCGACCAGTGCCGCATCAACAATCGGCGTTGCTGCCAGATCGGCACGGCGAACGCGACGGTCACAGGGCCCAGTACCAGCATCAGCCAATGGGTGTTGCTGGAGTATTCGGCATACGCCGTGTGCAGCGGCACGGCGAGCGCCAGCAGCAAGGCCGGCACCAGAATCAGCGGCGACAATACGTAACGCCCGGTGCGCCGATACAACCAGCGACTGAACAGGTACGCCAACAGGGTGAAGGCCAGCCAGAACATCGGCATCCATTCAAGCTTCATGGGAACGTCTCATGCGCACGGCCAGTTCTACGGTGAACGCAGTCACCAGCATCACCATTAATGTGCTGACAGCGATGACCAACAGGATTCGCCAGCCGTCGTTGCGCAACAGCGCGCCGTAGTCGAGCAAACTCATCAGCGCCGGGATGAAGAACAACAACATCTCGGCCATCAGCAAGCCCGCGCCCAATTGCAGCGCTGCCGGTTTGATCCAGCCAAAAGCAAACGCCAGCAGCAACAGCGCCATACCGATCACGCCACCGGGGACTGGCCACGCCAGCCATGCGGCAAGTTGACAGCCAAGCAGGTAGAGACCGAGTAATACGGCGAGTTCGACGAAGAGACGGGAAACGTGTTTGAGGCGGGTGGCGTGCATGATTTTGCTCCTGACAGGGGCTTATTTTACGAAGCGCCCTGCCATCGCCGAAGCGAATTGTTAGACTCGAAGCCATTCCAAATTGGAATCATGGTTATGGAATTCAAACAGCTGCGCAGTTTTGTCGAAGTCATGCATCAGGGCGGTTTTACCCAAGCCGCAAAGACCCTGCACATCAGCCAGTCAGCGGTCAGTAAACAAATCGCGCAACTGGAGCAGAGCCTCGGCACGCCCTTGCTCGAACGGCTCGGCTCGCAATTGCGCCTGACCGCCGCCGGCAGCGTGGTGCTGCAACGCGCCGAGGGCATGCTGCGCTTGCGCAACGAACTGCTCGCGGAACTCGACGACCTCAGTCATCTGGCGCGTGGTGAACTGCGCCTCGGCCTGCCACTGCTCGGCAGTGACGCGCTGTTCGCCGGACTGTTTGCCGAATACCGGCGACGCTATCCGAATATCAGCGTGCAATTGCTTGAGGGCGGCAGCCGCCATATCGAGCAGGCCGTGCTGAGCGGAGAACTGGAGTTGGGTGGCAGTCTGCTGCCCAAGGATCCGCAATTCGACTGTCAGCCGTTTTGCGATGAGAAGCTCGACGCCCTGCTGCCAGTGGATCATCCGCTGGCCGATCGGGGTGAGATCGGGCTGGAAGAATTGGCCGCAACGCCCTTTCTGCTCTATCAGCGCAGTTTCGTGCTCAACGACCGTTTGCTGCAGGCGTGCCAGCAACTGGGCTTCACGCCGAAGGAAGGCGGACGCAGCGGTCAGGCGGATTTTCTGGCGGCGCTGGTGGCCGCCGGGCAAGGCGTGGTGCTGTTGCCCAGCGTGGTCGCACGCGGTCTGGTGCGGCCAGGCGTTGTACGCCTGGCCTTGCGCGCGCCGGATTATCTGCGCTGGGATATCGCCTTCATCTGGCGTCGCGGCGCCTATCTGTCAAAAGCCGCGCAGGCATGGCTAAGCTTGCTGCGCGAGCGGGCGATCAGCCCTTGAGCGTGTCGACCAACTGCGCCAGCCAAGGCTCGGCGTCGGTTTCCGGAGTGACGCTTTCGCTGGCGTCGATGCGCAGCATGTCCTGCACTTCGCGCACGCCCAGTTCGCCGAACAGCTCACGCATCTGCTCACCGCCGCCGCAGAAAGTGTCACCGTAACTGGCGTCGCCCAGCGCAATCACTGCGCCCGGCAAGCCACGCCACGCCGCCGGCAACTGGTCGCGAATCGCCGAATACAGCGGCATCAGGTTGTCGGGCAATTCACCCATGCCGGTGGTCGAAGTCACTGCGAGAAACGCTTCAGGGCCAAACGCCTGAATGTCCGCCAGGCTGGCGCGCGAGTTGTAGAAGGTCTCAAAGCCAGCGGCTTTCAACAGGTTCTGGGCGTGACGGGCGACTTCTTCGGCGGTGCCGTAGACCGAACCGGAGAGGATGGCGACTTTCATCAATCTGATCCTGCAGCTGAAAAAAAGAGCGGCGATAGTAACAGCCTCAAACGCAAAGCTGCGACTGGATCTCAATTGACGGTAATGGCCAGTAGACAGCGCCTGTGGTTCTTCTAGAATGCGAGCCACTGACAGCTCTGAAAGGATTCAAAGATGATCAACGCAAGCTTGCTGCAAATGGTGATCAACGCGTCGAACGACGGGATCGTGGTCGCCGAGAAGGAAGGTGAGCAGGACAATATCCTGATTTATGTGAACCCGGCTTTTGAGCGCCTGACCGGTTACACCAGCGAGGAAATCCTCTATCAGGACTGCCGTTTTCTGCAGGCCGGTGATCGCAATCAGGAGGGTCTGGAACTGATTCGCAATGTGTTGGGCGACAATGGCTCGTGTCGGGAAATCCTGCGCAACTATCGCAAGGACGGCACGCCGTTCTGGAATGAACTGTCGCTTTCAACGGTGAAAAACGCCGATGACGGGCAGACTTATTTCGTCGGCGTGCAGAAAGACGTGACTGTTCAGGTCAAGGCTCAGCAGCGTGTTACACAGCTCGAAGAGCAGGTGACTGCTCTGCAGGCTGAGCTGGCATTATTGAAAGCGACGAACGGCGCAAACAAATCAGCGAACTAATTGTCATTAACTACAATCACCAATGACTTTGTAACTATATCTTTCGAGTTAGCCATGCAGCGCGACGCCCTCCTTACTCAGGATGAGCTGGATTTCATCCAGACCATGCAGCACAACCCGCAACTGAACGTGCGGGATGCGACGTCGAGTCTGCTGGTTAACGGCGGTTCGCAGATTCGTGACTTGCTCACGCGCCTGGCGGCTCACGAGCAAGTGACGATTCAGGCCAACTTCGAAAACCAGCAGATGACCTTCCCGCTGCACTTGGTCGAAGACGAGTTTCACGCGCTGCATCTGCGCCTCGGGGTTCCGAGCATCTACGAAGATGGACCGATGGTGCGCCCATGGCGACTGACACTTGAGGAACCGGTAGCGCTGGAAAACGCCAAAGGCCAACCGGGCATGTTGTGGGTGCATGAGGTTTCGCACAAAGGCGTGCTGCTGGAAGTGCGCAACAAGACCAAACCACCCAAGCATTTTGCGCTGTGGTTCAGCCCATCGGGTTACGAGCGGATTTCACTGCGCGGCAATTTCGAACGAGAAACCGAAAGCGGTTTCTACGCCTACGAACTGAGCCAGACCGACACCGACGAAACCGAGCGTCTGCGCCAATTCATCCTGCAACAACATCGCTTGACCCACCCTGCCCTGCACACCTGATTTCAGGTATCCAGATTTCCGGCGAGAAACTGCAGCATGCGTTGACGCATGTTGCCACCTTCATTTCCAAGGCATGCAACAGAGGATCCGGCCAGACTGTCCTGCGCCAGATCTGACGCATCGCCCGCCAGCATCAACTGACAATCGAGGCTCAATGCCAGCCGGTTCAAACGCCGAGGCAAATCGGCGCCGGGCGCGTGATTGGAAAACAGCACGAGTGCATCTGGTTTGATCTTTTCGCACACCAGCGTCAGCTCGTCGAACGGCTGACCGGTAGTCAGCACCCGGACACCGGAATTGCTGTCGCTGAGAAACAGCGCCGCCACCAGCAATTCCAGCTCCCGACATTGCCCGGCCAGCGCGCTGACAACCACCCGACGCGGCTGCGTGCCACGCAGCATGACAATCCGTTGCAACACCCGCGCCCGCAGAAATCCATCAAAGAACAGCCACTCGCTGGTTTGCCCGAAAGCCTCCTGGCGCTGCAACAGTTGCAGCCACAAAGGCATCAGAATGTCCTGAAACACCACAGGTTGTGCGTAAGAAGAGAAAATCTGGCCGTACACCCGATCCAGTTGCTGATCATCGAATGCACTGACCGCCTGCTGAATCTGCTCCTGCCATTGCCGGTAATCGGCCTGCACCAGATCATCAGGGATGATGTGCGCCAGCACTTTCATGGGTTCAGTCCTGGCGAGAATCTTGCCGACCTTGCTCACGGCGACACCGCGATCAATCCAGTCGACAATGCTGCGCACGCGCTCGATATCGGTCATCGAATAGAGCCGATGCCCACTTTCGGTGCGCGTTGGCTGAATCAGACCATAACGCCGCTCCCAGGCGCGCAAGGTCACCGGGTTGACCCCCGTCAGCCGCGCCACCTCACGGATCGGAAACAGATCGGTGCGCTCAAGCGCAACAGAGGCCTGCAAGGAAGGGCTTGCGTCCGTGATCACAGGCATAGGGCGTTCAACTTCCATGTCGGTTCAATTGGATCCCATTCTAACGCTTATGCCCCAATCAGATTCAAGTGATGAAATGCGACGAAAGTCGCTGGTTTAATCGTGAAAAACCGGAATAATCCTTGCTTGTTGAAAAACGCAGGCCTCTACCCCGGCCCTGCGTCAGGCGAAATTCCTACCCGGAGTGACGCACTCGAAATACGGAGATACAAAATGTCTACTTCCCCCGTCACGTTGATGGTTGCCCGTCGCGTCGCCGACGGCCGCTATCAGGATCTGATCGCCTGGCTGCGCGAAGGCGAACAACTGGCCACTGACTTTCCCGGTTATCTGGGTTCTGGCGTGCTCGCTCCGCCGCCCGGTGATAACGAGTTTCAAATCATTTTCCGTTTCGTCGATGAACAGACGCTGCATGCGTGGGAGCATTCGGCTTCGCGCACGGCGTGGCTGGATCGTGGCAGCGACCTGTTCGCCCACCCCAAGGAGCACCGGGTCAGCGGTATCGAAGGCTGGTTCGGCGCGGCTGGTCAGCGTCCACCACGCTGGAAGCAGGCTGTGGCAATCTGGCTGGCGTTCTTTCCGGTGTCGTTGCTGTTCAACTTTGTCCTCGGCCCGTTGCTCGCCGACATGAGTTTGTTGCCGCGTGTATTGATCAGCACGGCGTGCCTGACACCGTTGATGGTTTATTTCTTTATTCCGCTGTCGACGCGCCTGCTGGCGAACTGGCTGAACAGCACCCCGGTGCGTCCGTTGCCTGCGACGTCTTCTGCACAGAATCGATGATCTCTGTGTGGGAGCGAGCCTGATCGCAAATACGGACTGACCTTCAGCATTGATGTCGACTGAGACACCGCTTTCGCGAGCAGGCTCGCTCCCACAGTAATGGGGAAAGCCGACGATAGGTGGGCAAGCCATATCGCTGTTATAGTTTTTGCTCCCACCGCGATGCGAGCCGTTCATGCCTGATTCCTCAGCCCCGATCCTCATCACCGGTGCCGGTCAGCGTGTCGGCCTGCATTGCGCGCTGCGGTTACTCGAAGAAGGCCATCGCGTCCTCTTCACTTACCGCAGCGAGCGGCCCGGCGTGCAGACGCTACGAGATCTGGGCGCCATCGGCCTGTTCGCGGACTTCTCCAGCGAGGCCGGGGTTCTTGCCTTCATCAACGAATTGAAAACCCATACCGACAGCCTGCGCGCCATCGTGCACAACGCCTCCGAATGGCTGGCCGAAACCCCGGACAGCGAGGCTGAAGCCTTCACGCGCATGTTCAATCTGCACATGCTCGCGCCGTATCTGATCAACCTGCACTGCGGCCAATTGCTGCAACGCTCGACGCCCGCCGACATTGTCCACATCAGCGACGACGTCACCCGCAAAGGCAGCAGCAAACACATCGGCTATTGCGCGACCAAGGCCGGGCTCGACAGCCTGACCCTGTCCTTCGCCGCACGCTATGCGCCGGCCATCAAGGTCAACGGCATCGCCCCAGCCCTGCTATTGTTCAATCCCGACGACGACGCGGCGTACCGCGCCAAGGCCCTGGCCAAATCCGCGCTGGGCATCGAACCCGGCTGCGAAGTGATCTATCAGAGCCTGCGCTATCTGCTCGACAACCCCTATGTCACCGGTACGACCCTGACCGTCAACGGCGGACGGCACGTCAAATAAGCCGACTCGCGAGGATTTCCATGACCCGCTCACTGCCCGAGAACTACCGCGAAATCCTCATCGGCCTCGGTGAAAATCCCGACCGCGAAGGATTGCTCGACACCCCGGCACGCGCGGCCAAGGCCATGCAATACCTGTGTCACGGTTATGAACAAAGCGTCGATGACATTGTGAACGGCGCGCTGTTTGCCTCGGACAGTGACGAAATGATCATCGTCGCCGACATCGAGTTGTACTCGTTGTGCGAACATCACCTGTTGCCCTTCATCGGCAAGGCCCATGTGGCTTATATTCCGACGGGCAAGGTACTGGGTCTGTCGAAGATCGCGCGACTGGTGGACATGTTCGCCCGGCGCCTGCAGATTCAGGAAAACCTCACTCTGCAAATCGCCGATGCGGTGCAACAGGTTACCGACGCCGCCGGCGTCGCCGTGGTCATCGAAGCCAAACACATGTGCATGATGATGCGCGGTGTCGAGAAACAGAATTCGACCATGAACACCTCGGTCATGCTCGGCGCGTTCCGCGAGTCGAGCAACACCCGCCAGGAGTTCCTGCAATTGATTGGACGGAGCAAGTAAATGCCACAACTTCAACCGGGAATGGCGCGCATCCGGGTCAAGGATCTGCGCTTGCGCACCTTTATCGGGATCAACGAGGACGAAATCCTCAACAAGCAGGATGTGCTGATCAACCTGACCATTCTGTATGCCGCGCAGGAGGCGGTGCGTGACAACGACATCGACCACGCGTTGAATTACCGCACCATCACCAAAGCGATCATCGCTCACGTCGAGGGCAACCGTTTTGCGCTGCTCGAACGCCTGACACAGGAACTGCTCGATCTGGTGATGAGCAACGGTTCGGTGCTATACGCCGAAGTCGAAGTCGACAAGCCACATGCGCTGCGATTTGCCGAGTCGGTGTCGATCACGCTCGCGGCCAGCCGCTGAGCTTCAAGCTTCGAGCTGCAAGCGGTAAGCTAACGGCCGACCCCGATCCAATCTTGCAGCTTGAAGCTTGCCGCTCAAAGCTGTCTCGCAGAGACCCCCATGACTGATCAACAACGCCTCGAACTCGAAGCCGCCGCCTTCCGCCGGCTGGTCGCCCATCTGGACAGCCGCAAGGACGTGCAGAACATCGACCTGATGAACCTCGCCGGCTTCTGCCGCAACTGCCTGTCGAAGTGGTACAAGGCCGAAGCGGACGAGCGTCAGATCGAAGTTAGCCTCGATGACGCCCGCGAAGTGGTTTACGGCATGCCGTACGCCGAGTGGAAAGCCCAATATCAGCAAGAAGCCAATGCCGACCAGCAAGCGGCGTTCGCCAAAGGAAAAACTCATGAGTGATCTGAACAGCCTGCGCAGCAGCCTGAAAAGCGGCGAACACGCTTTCGCCGACACCCTGGCTTTCATTGCTGCGGGTTACGACTACCAGCCGCAAGCCTTCAACAACGGTGGCGTGGAAAACGCCGCCGGGCAGAACGAAGGCTCGTGCAAGACGTTGGGTCTGGCGCTGCTGGAAGGTCTGAGCAATGAAGAAGCGCTGCTGGCGTTTGGCGAGCATTACCGTTCGGTGGTAGCGACGCCTGAAGGTAGCGATCACGGCAATATCCGCGCGTTGATCCAGCACGGTCTGGCCGGCGTGAAGTTCACCGCCCAGCCCCTGACCCGCCGCTGATTTCAGCTGCAACGCCCCCCCTGTAGGAGTGAGCCTGCTCGCGATAGCGGTGTATCAGTCGACTCATATGTTGACCGGTACACCGCTATCGCGAGCAGGCTCACTCCTACAATGAACTGCGTTGGAGCAGGAATAACGGGCATAAAAAAACCGGCCGAAGCCGGTTTTTTTATGCCTGCGATCTTAGAACGAAGCGTTCTGCAGACCGTCCAGGTAACGCTCGGTGTCCAGTGCCGCCATGCAGCCGGCGCCGGCCGAGGTGATCGCCTGGCGGTAAACGTGGTCAGCCACGTCACCGGCAGCGAAAATGCCTTCGACGCTGGTTGCAGTGGCATTGCCTTCACGGCCGCCGTGCACCACCAGGTAACCGTCTTTCAGGGTCAACTGGCCTTCGAACAGCGAAGTGTTCGGGGTGTGGCCGATGGCGATGAACACGCCGTCAACGGTGATTTCATCGAAGCTGCCGTCGTTGTTCTTCAGACGCGCGCCGGTCACGCCCATGTTGTCGCCCAGGACTTCGTCGAGGTTGGCGTTCAACTTGAGGATGATCTTGCCTTCAGCGACGCGAGCGTTGAGCTTGTCGATCAGGATCTTCTCGGCACGGAAGGTTTCGCGACGGTGGATCAGGGTCACGGTGCTGGCGATGTTGGCCAGGTACAGTGCTTCTTCAACAGCGGTGTTGCCGCCGCCGACCACTGCAACAGGCTTGTTGCGGTAGAAGAAACCGTCGCAGGTCGCGCAGGCCGAAACGCCTTTGCCCATGAACGCTTCTTCCGACGGCAAGCCCAGGTAACGAGCGCTGGCGCCGGTAGCAATGATCAGGGCATCGCAGGTGTAGGTCGCGCTGTCGCCGGTCAGGGTGTAAGGCTTGGCAGCGAAATCCACAGCGTTAATGTGATCGAAAACGATCTCGGTTTCAAAACGCTCGGCGTGCTCGCGCATCCGCTCCATCAGGGCTGGACCGGTCAGACCGTGGACGTCGCCCGGCCAGTTGTCGACTTCGGTAGTGGTGGTCAGTTGACCGCCAGCCTGCATGCCGGTGATCAGCAGTGGCTTGAGGTTGGCACGGGCCGCGTATACCGCAGCGCTGTAACCGGCAGGGCCGGAACCGAGAATAATCACTCGCGAATGACGGACTTCAGACATGACCTGCTCCTGTTGACCGGGCCAAAAAACGGGCACGGATCGCCGGACTGCCGGCGGGAATAAAAAAGGACCGTGGAAACCTTGGGGAAGGTTTGAGCTCGACAGTCCTGTAAAAAGTTGGGTGCAGCGTATCGAGGGGGGCAAGATTAAGGAAATACGGTTTAACAATCCAGCTCATAGGTGGTCTCTATGCCGACACACTGACGAGATGGACGTCTTTGTTACAGTGAATGTCGATCGCTCTGCCGCGCTTTCGCCCCCCGTGCAAAGTCGGTAAGGTCGGCGCGTTTTCCCTTGCTCGGAGCACCTTATGCCCGCCCCTGTTCTGTCCGGCCCGCAATACCTGCGCGAAGGCCTGAAATTGGTCTTGAGTCCAGGCCTGCGCCTGTTCGTTTTGCTGCCGCTGGCGATCAACCTGGTGCTGTTCGTCGGATTGATTTATCTGGCCGGCCACCAGTTCAGCCTGTGGGTCGATACGCTGATGCCCTCGCTGCCGGAATGGTTGAGCTTCCTCAGCTACATCCTCTGGCCCTTATTCGTGGTGCTGGTGGCGTTGATGGTGTTCTTCACCTTCACCATGCTCGCCAACGTGATCGCCGCGCCGTTCAACGGCTTCCTCGCGGAAAAAGTCGAAGTGGTGGTGCGCGGCACCGATGACTTCCCGGCGTTCAGCTGGGGCGAGTTGATCGCCATGGTCCCGCGCACCCTCGCCCGGGAAATGCGCAAACTCGGCTATTTCCTGCCACGCGCCATCGGCCTGTTCATCCTTTCGTTCATCCCGGTGGTGAACATCATCGCCGCGCCGCTGTGGCTGCTGTTCGGTGTATGGATGATGGCGATCCAGTACATCGACTACCCGGCGGACAACCACAAGCTGGGCTGGTACGAAATGCTCGCCTGGCTGCGGCAGAAACGCTGGCAGAGCATGAGCTTCGGCGGGATTGTGTATCTGGTGCTGCTGATTCCGGTGGTCAACATCCTGATGATGCCGGCGGCCGTGGCCGGGGCGACGTTGTTCTGGGTGCGTGAACGCGGTGCTGAGAATCTCGTCACTCAACGCTGAGCACGTCACAAATCCATCATCCGAACGTCACAAGCACGACATGGCCTCAGCCGACACTGAGGCCATGACGACAGCTCTACACATCACCCTGATCAGCGAAACCTTCCCTCCGGAAATCAACGGGGTGGCCAATACCCTTGGTCGCTTGTGCGATGGACTGCGCGCGCGCGGCCACCAGGTTGAACTGGTGCGCCCGCGTCAGGCAGGCGATCCGCAGCGCAGTGAAGATGACGCACTATTGCTGTGCCGAGGCTGGCCGTTGCCGGGGTATCCGGGGCTGCAATGGGGGCAGTCGTCAATGCACAAACTGCTGCGGCGCTGGAAGCGTCAGCGCCCGGACGTGCTGTACATCGCCACGGAAGGCCCGCTCGGGTTGTCGGCCCTGCGGGCGGCGCGGCGTTTGGGTATTTCGGTGGTCAGCGGCTTTCACACCAATTTTCAGCAATACACCAGCCAATACGGGCTTGGCTTGCTGACGCGGATGCTCACGCACTATCTGCGCTGGTTTCACAATCGCTCGGCGCTGACGTTGGTGCCCAGTGTCAGCCAGCGCCTGGAACTTGAGCGACGGCATTTCGAGCGGTTGGCGCTGTTGTCGCGCGGTGTCGACAGCCAGTTGTTTCATCCGAGCAAGCGGCTGAATGCATTGCGTGAGCAATGGGGTTTGTCCGAGCGCGATATTGCCGTGATTCATGTCGGACGCCTCGCTCCGGAGAAAAACCTCAGTCTGCTCAAACGCAGTTTCGAAACGCTGCAAAGGACTTATCCACAACGCAATCTGAAACTGATCGTCGTCGGTGACGGCCCGCAACGGCTGGCGCTGGAAAAGGATTTGCCCGAGGCGATCTTCTGCGGTGCACAGCGCGGTGAAGCGTTGGCGGCGCACTATGCGTCCGGGGATCTGTTTCTGTTTCCGAGCCTGACGGAAACCTTCGGCAACGTGGTGCTCGAAGCATTGGCTTCGGGATTGGGCGTGGTGGCTTACGATCAGGCTGCGGCGGCGCAGCATATTCGCCATGGCTACAACGGCGTGTTGGCGATGCCTGGTGATGAGCAGGCTTTTTGCGAGGCGGCGGCGTGGTTGCTGGAAGAGGAAGAGACGTTGCGTTGCGTGCGTTTGAATGCGCGGCAGCATGCGAGTCGCCAGGGGTGGGCGACGATCATTGAGCAGTTTGAAAAGCATTTGCGCGGGGCTTGTGTGGGGGAGCAGGTGGTGCCGAATGCGCAGACATTACCCTGAATCTTTGCTGACCTTAGAACCGCTTTCGCGAGCAGGCTCGCTCCCACAGGGGATCTCGGTGAACACACATTTTGTGAACACCAGAGAAACCTGTAGGAGTGAGCCTGCTCGCGATGGCGTCAGTACAGCCGCTGGTTAAACCAGCGTCATCAACGCCTCACGGCTGAACGGCAGAATATCCTGCTCACGCCCTTCGCGGACTTTCAGCGCCCAGTCCGGATCGACCAGCAACGCACGGCCCACCGCCACCAGATCGAATTCCTCTTTGTTCAGACGCTCCAGCAGGTTCTCCAGACTGGCCGGTTGCGCGACCTTGTCAGTGTTGACCATGAACTGCAGAAACTCGCCATCCAGACCCACGCTGCCAACGGTGATGGTCGGCTTGCCGGTGAGTTTGCGCGTCCAGCCCGCGAGGTTCAGTTCGGAGCCGTCGAACTCCGGCTCCCAGAAACGCCGCGTCGAGCAGTGGAAAATGTCCACACCAGCGTCGGACAGCGGCTTGAGGAACTCACCCAACGCCTCCGGAGTTTGCACCAGACGTGCGGTGTAATCCTGCTGCTTCCATTGCGAGAAACGGAAGATGATCGGGAAACCTTCGCCGACCGCTGCACGTATGGCTTGAATCAGTTCGATGGCGAAACGCGAACGGTTGGCCAGGCTGCCGCCGTATTCGTCGGTGCGCTGGTTGCTGCCTTCCCAGAAGAACTGGTCGATCAGGTAACCGTGGGCGCCGTGGATTTCCACGCCGTCCATGCCGATGTTTTGTGCATCTTTGGCCGCCTGGGCGAAAGCAGCGATGACGTCCTGGATGTCCTGTTGGGTCATGCCGTGCACCACGACCTGACCGTCCTTGAGTTTTTCCGACGGGCCGTAAGCCGGTACGCTGGCGTCCGGCTCGGTGCCGATGCGGCGCACGCTGCCGACATGCCACAGCTGCGGAACGATCTTGCCACCTTCGGCGTGAACGGCGTCAACGACTTTTTTCCAGCCGGCCAATGGCGCCTCACCAAAGAATTGCGGCACGTTCGGGTAGCCGTTGGAGGCGATGTGGCCGACGGTGGTGCCTTCGGTGATGATCAGGCCGACACCGGCGGCTGCGCGACGGCGGTAGTACTCGATGACTTTCGAATTCGGTACGCCACCCGGTGAAAACGAGCGGGTCATTGGTGCCATGACCACGCGGGTCGGCAGTTCGAGGGCACCGAGGTGGAACGGTTTGAACAAGGCTTGAACGGGCATCGAAGGGCTCCACAGAGAAGGCTTTATGACGGCGATAATATGGAGACGCGAACCCTTTGAACAGCACTATTGATTTGGGTGATTAAGGATTAAAAGACGCAAAGCAAAAGATCGCAGCCTTCGGCAGCTCCTACACGGGGTTTGAGGCCACCTGTAGGAGCTGCCGAAGGCTGCGATCTTTTGATCTTGCTGTTTCAGCTCAGCGCTTTTTCAATCGCATGAACAATGGTCGGATCATCCGGCGCCGTGCGCGGCGAGAACCGCGCCAGCACCCGACCATCCTTGCCGAGCAGGAATTTCTCGAAATTCCAGGTGATGTCACCGGGAAACTCCGCGCCCTCGCCCGCCAGCAAGCGGTAGAGCTGATGCCGTTCGTGGCCGTTGACTTCGAGCTTGCTCGACAACGGAAACGTCACACCATAGTTAAGGCTGCAGAACTCCTGAATTTCCTTTTCAGAGCCAGGTTCCTGGCCGGCAAACTGGTTGCACGGCAGACCCAGCACACTGAAGCCTTTGCCTTTGAATTGCTGATGGAGGTTTTCCAGCGCCGCGTACTGTGGGGTCAAGCCGCATTTGGAGGCGACGTTGACCACCAGCACGACTTGGCCCTTGAACGGCGCCAGCGGTAGCTCCTGACCATCCAGGGCTGTCAACTTAAGGTCGTGAAAAGCACTCATGACGAACTCCAGGATTCCGATGTTCTACTCGAAACAGCCACTTGGCGAGGCCACCAAGGACAGCCGCGGACTAAAAAGGCGCCCGCAGGCGCCTCTCCAGTACTCGAAGCTTAGCGCAGAAAATCAGTGGTGATGGCCACCTTCGCCATGGACGTGACCATGAGCGATTTCTTCCTGGCTGGCTTCACGGATGTCAACGATCTTCACTTTGAAGTTCAGGCGCTGACCGGCCAGTGGGTGGTTGCCGTCGACGGTTACGTCGTCGCCATCGAGATCACGGATGGTGACGATCTGCATTTGGCCGTCCGGCGCCGAAGCGTGGAACTGCATGCCGACTTCCAGCTCGTCAACGCCTTCGAACATGCTGCGGCTCAGGGTGCTGACCAGCTCGGCGGCGTATTCGCCGTAAGCGTCTTCCGGCTCAACGGCAACTTCCAGCTCGTCACCAACAGCTTTGCCTTCCAGAGCTTTTTCCAGGCCCGGGATGATGTTGCCTGCGCCTTGCAGGTAGACCAGCGGAGCGCCGCCGGCGGAGCTGTCGATGACCTCACCAGCGTCGTTGGTCAGGGTATAGTCGATGGAGACAGCCTTATTGGCGGCGATCAGCATGGGGCGAGACCTTTTGCAGAAGAATATAGAAAGGCCAAGTTTAGCGAAGCAATCGCGCGAAAGCGAACACAACCCGGACAAACGGGTTTCGACGATTGCAGGCTTCCATCAGGACGAGGACGACCACTGGGTCGTCGAGCTTTCCTGCGGTCATACCCAACACCTGCGCCACCAGCCGCCGTGGCAATCGCGCGCCTGGGTGCTCGACCCGGCGCAACGTATTGAAAAAATAGGCCAACCCTTTGCCTGCGGTTGGTGCGCACAAGGCTCGGTTAGCGATAACCTTGGCGACTGAATTTCGGTAGTCAGCCAGACATAAGCTGACACCATTGCCATGCACCTTTAGAGAATTCGCATGCAAACTTTTTTTATCGCACCCACCGATTTTGGCGTGGGTCTGACCTCCATCAGCCTCGGGCTGGTGCGCACACTTGAACGCGCCGGCCTCAAAGTCGGTTTCTTCAAACCGATTGCCCAGCCGCACCCGGGCGACACCGGCCCTGAGCGTTCGACCGAGCTGGTCGCGCGCACCCACGGCCTGAAACCGCCGCAACCACTGGGTCTGGCCCATGTTGAGCGGATGCTCGGCGACGGTCAGCTCGATGAACTGCTCGAAGAAATCATTACCCTGTATCAGCAAGCGGCCATCGGCAAAGACGTGCTGGTCGTCGAAGGCATGGTGCCGACCCGCAGCGCCAGTTACGCCGCACGGGTCAACCTGCACCTGGCCAAGAGTCTCGACGCCGAAGTGATTCTGGTCTCGGCGCCGGAAAACGAAGTGCTCGCCGAACTCTCCGGTCGCGTCGAATTACAGGCGCAACTGTTCGGTGGCCCGAAAGACCCGAAAGTCCTCGGCGTGATCCTCAACAAGGTCAAGACCGAAGAAAGCATGGACGCCTTCGCTGCGCGCCTGAAGGAGCATTCGCCGTTGCTGCGCAGCGGTGATTTCCGCTTGCTCGGCTGCATTCCCTATCAGCCGGAACTCAACGCACCGCGCACCCGCGACGTCGCCGACCTGATGGGCGCGCAAGTGCTCAATGCCGGTGATTACGAAACCCGGCGGATGACCAAGATCATCATTTGCGCGCGCACCATGCGCAACACCGTCGAGCTGCTCAAGCCCGGCGTGCTGGTGGTGACGCCGGGCGATCGCGACGACATCATCCTCGCCGTCAGCCTGGCGGCGATCAACGGCGTGCCGCTGGCCGGCCTGCTGCTGACCAGCGACACCCTGCCCGATCCGCGCATCATGGATCTGTGCCGAGGCGCGTTGCAGGCCGGTTTGCCGGTACTGTCGGTGAGCACCGGCTCGTATGACACGGCCAACCTGCTCAATGGCCTGAACAAGGAAATCCCGATCGACGACCGCGAGCGCGCGGAGATCATCACTGATTTCGTCGCCAGCCATCTCGACGCCAAATGGCTGCACCAGCGCTGCGGCACGCCGCGAGAAATGCGCCTGTCGCCGGCGGTGTTCCGCTATCAGTTGATTCAGCGTGCGCAAGCGGCGAACAAGCGCATCGTCCTGCCCGAAGGCAGTGAGCCGTTCACCGTGCAAGCGGCGGCGATCTGTCAGGAACGCGGGATTGCCCGTTGCGTGTTGCTGGCCAAACCCGAAGACGTCGAAGCCGTCGCCCGCGCCCAAGGCATTGTGTTGCCGCCGGGGCTGGAGATTCTTGATCCGGATCTGATCCGCGAACGCTACGTCGAGCCGATGGTCGCCCTGCGCAAAACCAAAAGCCTGAATGCGCCGATGGCCGAGCAGCAACTGGAAGACACCGTGGTGATCGGCACCATGATGCTCGCACTCGATGAAGTCGACGGTTTGGTTTCCGGCGTGATCAACACCACCGCCAACACCATCCGCCCGGCCTTGCAGCTGATCAAAACCGCGCCGGGCTGCACGCTGGTGTCGTCGGTGTTCTTCATGCTGTTCCCGGAAGAAGTGCTGGTGTACGGCGACTGCGTGATGAACCCGCACCCGAGCGCCAGCGAACTGGCCGAAATCGCCCTGCAAAGCGCCGACTCGGCAGCGGCCTTCGGCATCACCCCGCGCGTGGCAATGATCAGTTACTCCAGCGGCGAATCGGCCACCGGCGAAGAAGTCGAGAAAGTCCGCGAGGCCACCCTCCTCGCCCACGAACAACAGCATTCGCTGCTGATCGACGGCCCGCTGCAATACGATGCCGCGGCCAACGCTGAAGTCGCCCGGCAACTGGCACCGAACAGTCAGGTCGCCGGTCGCGCCACGGTGTTCGTGTTCCCGGATCTGAACACCGGCAACACCACGCACAAAGCCGTGCAACGCAGCGCCGATTGCGTCAGCCTCGGGCCGATGCTGCAAGGCCTGCGCAAACCGGTGAACGATTTGCCGCGCGGCGCGCAAGTCGATGACATCGTCTACACCATCGCCCTCACCGCGATTCAAGCCGCCAACCGACCTATGGATGTGTAAATGCTGGATTTTCTACCTGCACCGTTGCGCGGCGTGATTGCGTCGCTGCTGTTGGCACTCAACACGATTCTGCTGTGCTCGTTTCTGTTCTGCGTGGCGCTGATCAAAGTACTGCCGTTCGACCTAGCCCGACGCGCCTCGCTGTGGCTGATGAGCCACACCCACGAAGCGTGGATCAGCAACAACAAGGGCTGGATGAACCTGGTACGGCGCACGCGCTGGCACGTCAGTGGTCTGCAAGGGCTCGACTATCAGCACTCGTATCTGATCACCAGCAATCACCAGAGCTGGGTCGATATTCTGGTGCTGCAATACGTGCTCAACCGCCGGATTCAACCGCTGAAGTTCTTCCTCAAGCAGGAGCTGATCTGGGTCCCGGTGATCGGTCTGGCGTGGTGGGCGCTGGGCTTTCCGTTCATGAAGCGTTACTCCAAGGCGTACCTGGCCAAGCACCCGGAGAAGAAAGGTAAAGACCTGGAGACCACCCGTAAGACTTGCGCGAAGTTTCGTAATAACCCGGTGGGGATTTTCAATTTCGTCGAAGGCACGCGGTTTACCGACGGCAAGCATGCGCAGCAGCAATCGCCGTTCAAGTATCTGCTCAAGCCAAAGGCTGGCGGGATTGCGTTTGTGCTGGATGCGATGGGCGAGCAACTGGAGTCGATCGTTAACGTGACGATTCACTATCCGGCCGGGCGTCCGGGGTTTTGGGACTTGCTGTGCGGCAATGTGCGCGACGTGGTGGTGCACTTTGAAGAGCTGAAGATTCCACAGCAGTTCATCGGCAAGAACTACGATCAGGACGGCGAGTATCGCCTGCAGTTTCAGGGCTGGATCAATCAACTGTGGCTGGACAAGGATGCGCTGCTCGAACAGATGCACCGCGAATATCCAGACAAGCTCTAATCCCCTGTAGGAGTGAGCCTGCTCGCGATAGCGGTGGATCAGCCACCAACAATGTTGAATGACACACCGCTATCGCGAGCAGGCTCACTCCTACAATTGACCGAGTTGGCCCGAATAAAAAAGCCCGTCGATGATCACTCATCGGCGGGCTTTTTATTTGTCGCTAACGCTTAGATCGCGCCACGTTTACGCAGCAGATCCAGCACTTGCTTGACGCTGTCTTCCAGACTCAGTGTCTGCGTGTCGATCACCAGATCGGCATTCAGCGGCACGTCGTACGGGAAGGATTCGCCCGGGATGTTGTCGCCAGCGGCGGCATACAGACCTTGCGGATCACGCTCGGCGCACACGGCCGGCGAGGCCTGTACGTAGACCGTCAGCAGACGATCCTTGCCGATCAGATCCTTGGCCTGCTCGCGACCTTCAGCGCTTGGCGCGACGAACGCGGCCAACGTCAGCAAACCGGCTTCGTTGAACTGACGCGCGACGTGCGCGGCACGACGCCAGTTCTCGGTACGGCCGGCGCGATCCTGTGGCAGACCTTTGTTCAAGTCATGACGCAGGTTCTGACCATCCAGTACAAACACCGCACGGCCCATGTCGAACAACTTGCGCTCGACGGCGTAAGCCAGCGTGCTCTTGCCCGCGCCCGACAGGCCGCTGAACAGCACGGTCGCCGGTTGTTGGCCGAAGCGCTGGGCACGTTCTTCAGTGGCCACGTGCGCCAGTTTGCCGTGATGCGTGGCAGTGCCATGCGTCACCGGTTGCGCGACGATCATGCCAGCGCCGACGGTGCCGTTGGTCAAGCGGTCGATGATGATGAACGCGCCGGTGGTGCGGTTGCTTTCGTAACCGTCGAGGGCGATTGGCGCATCAAGCGCGATCTTCACCTTGCCGATTTCGTTGAGCTGCAACGCGCTCGCCGGGCCTTCTTCGAGGGTGTTGACGTCGACCTTGTTGACGATGCTGGCAATCGAGCCCGGCACGTAACTGGTGGCGCGTTTGATGTCGTATTTCTTGCCCGGCAGCATCGGCTCTTCAGCCATCCACACCAGCATCGCTTCGAAGCTGTCGGTAACCGGCGGCACGTTGTCGGCATGCACCAGCAGGTCGCCACGGGAGATGTCGATTTCGTCTTCCATGGTCAGCGTTACGGCCTGACCCGGACCTGCATGCTCCAGCTCACCTTCGAAGGTGACGATGGATTTCACCCGGCTGCTTTTGCCCGACGGCAACACCACGACTTCGTCACCCTTGTGCACGATGCCGCTGGCCAGCGTGCCGGCGAAACCACGGAAGTTCAGGTTCGGGCGGTTGACGTACTGCACCGGGAAACGCAGATCGGTGAAGTTGCGATCGCCCGCCACTTCCACGGTCTCGAGAATTTCCATCAGCGACTGGCCTGTGTACCAAGGCGAGCGCTCGGATTTATTCACCACGTTGTCGCCCTTGAGCGCAGACATCGGCACAAAGTGCATGCTGGTCGGCTTCATCTTCAAGCCTTCGGCGAACTTCAGGTAGTCAGCCTTGATCGACTCGAACACGCCTTCATCGAAGCCCTTCAAGTCCATCTTGTTGATGGCGACGACGATGTGTTTGATCCCCAGCAACGAGGCGATAAAACTGTGGCGACGGGTCTGGGTCTGCACGCCGTAACGCGCGTCGACCAGAATGATCGCCAGGTCACAGGTGGATGCACCGGTGGCCATGTTGCGGGTGTACTGCTCATGGCCGGGGGTGTCGGCGATGATGAATTTGCGTTTGGCGGTGGAGAAATAGCGGTAGGCGACATCAATGGTGATGCCCTGCTCGCGCTCGGCCTGCAAGCCGTCGACCAGCAACGCCAGGTCGATATCGTCACCGGTGGTGCCGACTTTCTTCGAGTCGCGGGTAATGGCTTCGAGGTGATCTTCGTAGATCATTTTCGAGTCGTGCAGCAGGCGCCCGATCAGGGTGCTCTTGCCGTCATCGACGTTACCGCAGGTCAAAAAGCGCAGCAGCTCTTTACGTTCGTGCTGGCCCAGGTAGGCGAGGATGTCCTCGCTGATCAAATCAGATACGTGCGACATGACAGCCCCTTAGAAATAGCCTTGACGTTTTTTATCTTCCATCGAGCCGGCGCCATCGTGGTCGATGACACGGCCCTGGCGCTCGGAAGTTCGCGTCAGGAGCATTTCTTGAATGATGTCCGTCAGCGTCTCGGCTTCGGACTCCACGGCGCCCGTCAACGGGTAGCAGCCAAGGGTGCGGAAACGCACTTTCTTTTTGACGATGCGCGCTTTGTCTTCGTCGGACAGGTGCTCGAGGATGCGCTCGTCGTCGATCATGATCAGCGTGCCGTTCTTCTCGATCACTTCGCGCTCAGCGGCGAAGTACAGCGGCACAATCGGGATGCCTTCGAGGTAGATGTACTGCCAGATGTCCAGTTCGGTCCAGTTCGACAGAGGGAATACACGGATGGATTCGCCCTTGTTGACCTTGCCGTTGTAGACGTTCCACAGCTCCGGGCGCTGGTTTTTCGGGTCCCAGCGGTGCTTGCTGTCGCGGAACGAGTACACGCGCTCTTTGGCGCGGGATTTCTCTTCATCGCGACGGGCGCCGCCGAAAGCTGCGTCGAAACCATGTTTGTCGAGTGCCTGTTTCAGGCCTTCGGTTTTCATGATGTCGGTGTGCTTGGCGCTGCCGTGGGTGAACGGGTTGATGTTCTGCGCCACGCCATCGGGGTTGATGTGGGTGATCAGGTCCAGGCCCAGTTCTTCGACCATCTTGTCGCGGAACTTGTACATCTCCTGGAATTTCCAGCGGGTGTCGACGTGCATCACCGGAAACGGCAGTTTGCCCGGGAAGAACGCCTTGCGTGCCAGGTGCAGCATCACGGCGGAGTCTTTACCGATGGAGTACAGCATCACCGGGTTATCGAACTCGGCGGCCACCTCGCGGATGATGTGGATGCTTTCCGCCTCCAGCTGTTTCAGATGCGTCAGTTTGTCGACCATGGCTACTCACGAAAACTTTCTTATGAACGGCCAGCGGGCCGTGTTCGAGCGGGAAATCCTAGCACAGCGGCCTCTTCTAATCAGGACGCCTACTAGATCGAAAGGGTATATGAATATGCCTGCCAGTTCGGCCGATGGGGACCAATGTGGGAGCGAGCTTGCTCGCGAAAGCGGTGTGCCTTTCAACAATGATGGCGACTGATACGGCCTCTTCGCGAGCAAGCTCGCTCCCACAGGGATTTGCGGTGGTTTTCAGATTGGGTTCGGGCAGTCGATGAAGATGTGTTCGACAGCGAAGCGTTTCGCCAGGTAGTCGCCCAGCGCCTGCACGCCGTAGCGTTCGGTGGCGTGGTGGCCGGCGGCGATGAAGCTGATGTCGTTTTCGCGGGCGCTGTGGAACGTCTGTTCGGACGCTTCACCGCTCAGATACAGATCGACCCCCGCCGCCACGGCCTGATCGATATAGCCCTGGCCACCGCCGGTACACCAGCCGACCCGGCGAATCATCGGATTACCCTCAATCAGCAACGGTTCGCGGCCCATCACTTCTTGCACCTTGCGGGCGAAATCGCGTGCTGTCATCGGTTCTTTCAAAGACCCGACCAAACCCACGATTTTGAGATTATCCGGGTCCAGCGGGCCTTCCACAGTGATGTCCAATTGGCGAGCAAGCTGCACGTTATTGCCGACATCGGGATGCAAATCCAGCGGCAAGTGGTACGCAAGCAGACTGATATCGTGCTTGAGCAACGTCTTCAAGCGACGCTGCTTCATGCCAGTGACGCATGGGTTCTCACCCTTCCAGAAGTAACCGTGATGCACCAGCACCAGATCGGCCTCTGCTTCGACAGCCGCATCGAGCAAGGCCTGACTGGCCGTGACACCACTGACAATGCGCATCACCTGCGGGCGGCCTTCGACCTGCAGGCCATTGGGGCAATAATCGGCAATTTTCGCACTGCCAAGGTAACGGTCGGCTTCTTCGACGAGGGTGCTGAGGGCAACGGCCATGAAAGACTCCTAAATATCCCGTTCAGAGGCACGCGCGGCCTCGTATAATGCGCGACATTATGGGCGGTCTGACCCCGCCTGCAACTCTTCCAGGACGTGCTTAATGTTCAAGGCGCTGCGTTTTATGGGCTGGCCGTTGTTGGCTGGCGTGCTTATCGCTCTGTTGATTATTCAGCGTTACCCGCAGTGGGTCGGGCTGCCGAGCCTCGACGTCAACCTGCAACAGGCGCCGCAAACCACCAGCGTGCAGCAGGGGCCGGTGTCCTATGCGGATGCGGTGACCATTGCCGCGCCTTCGGTGGTCAACCTCTACACCACCAAAGTCATCAACAAACCGGCGCATCCGCTATTTGAAGATCCGCAGTTCCGACGTTTCTTCGGTGACAACTCGCCGAAACAGAAACGCATGGAATCGAGCCTAGGTTCCGGCGTGATCATGAGCCCGGAAGGCTACATCCTCACCAACAACCACGTGACCAGCGGCGCTGATCAGATTGTCGTGGCCCTGAAGGACGGTCGTGAAACCCTCGCCCGCGTCATCGGCAGCGATCCGGAAACTGACCTCGCGGTGTTGAAGATCGATTTGAAAACCCTGCCGTCCATCACTGTTGGCCGCTCTGACAACATTCGCATCGGCGACGTCGCGCTGGCCATCGGCAACCCGTTCGGTGTCGGCCAGACTGTGACCATGGGCATCATCAGCGCCACCGGGCGCAACCAGTTGGGCCTGAATAACTACGAAGACTTCATCCAGACCGACGCAGCAATCAACCCGGGCAACTCCGGCGGCGCGCTGGTCGATGCCAACGGCAACCTGACCGGCATCAACACGGCGATCTTCTCCAAGTCCGGCGGCTCGCAAGGCATTGGCTTTGCCATCCCGGTGAAGCTGGCGATGGAAGTGATGAAGTCGATCATCGAGCACGGTCAGGTGATTCGCGGCTGGCTGGGCATTGAAGTGCAACCGCTGACCCAGGAACTGGCCGAGTCGTTTGGCTTGTCCGGACGGCCGGGGATTGTCGTCGCGGGGATCTTCCGCGATGGCCCGGCACAGAAGGCCGGCCTGCAATTGGGCGACGTGATTCTGAGCATCGATGGCGAGCCGGCCGGTGATGGTCGCCGTTCGATGAACCAGGTCGCGCGGATCAAACCGACTGACAAGGTGACGATTCAGGTGATGCGCAACGGCAAAGAGCTGAAGCTCACCGCGGAAATCGGCCTGCGTCCGCCACCGGCGCCGGTACAGGAAAAAGAAGAGTAAGAATTTTCTCGCGCCAGATGCGCGAATAAAAGACATTCTCAACAGGCATGTTATATTGTTTCAATTCTAAGAATTGGAACAACATAACATGTCGTCTCGAACAAAGACCTCCCTGCTGGGTTTGAGCCTCGGTTTACTGGTCGATCCAGCGTTTGCCGAAGAACCCAAGCCGCTTGAACTCGACGCCATCAGCGTCATCTCCGACTACGAATCGCCGACCGGCCCGGTCAAGGGCTATCGCGCCACACGCTCGGCCAGCGCGACCAAAACCGACACCGCGATCCGCGATATCCCGCAGGCGATCAGCGTAGTACCCGCCAGCGTGCTCAAGGATCTGGGCAGCACCAGCGTCGAGCGCGCGCTGGATTTCGCCGGCGGCGTATCCAAGCAAAACAATTTCGGCGGCCTGACGCTGTACGAATACAGCGTGCGCGGCTTCACCACTTCGGAGTTCTACAAGGACGGCTTCAGCGCCAATCGCGGTTATCCGAGCACACCGGATGCCGCCAACATCGAGCGTATCGAAGTGCTCAAAGGCCCCGCCGCCAGCCTCTATGGCCGAGGCGATCCTGGTGGCACGGTAAACATCGTCACCAAGAAACCGCAGCCCGAAGCGTTCACTACCCTGCAGACCAGCGCCGGCAGTTGGGACCGTTATCGCAGCGCACTGGACGTCAATACACCGCTGGATGATCAGGGCAATGTGCTCTCGCGGATCAACCTCGCGGTCGAGGACAACCACAGCTTCCGCGACCACGTCGACAGCCAGCGCATGTTCGTCGCGCCGTCGATCAGTTGGCAACTGAACCCGGACACCTCGCTATTGGTGGAAAGCGAAATCGTCCGTCACAGCTCCACCTTCGATCGCGGCATCGTCGCGCCGAACAACAAATGGAGCGGCGTTTCCCGCTCAACGTTCCTCGGCGAGCCCAACGACGGCAACCTCGATAACCACAACAACCTGCTTCAGGCCACGCTGGAACATCACCTCAACGACAGTTGGAAACTGCGTCTGGCCAGCCACTACAAGGAAGGCAAACTTTGGGGCTACGCCTCCGAGAATCGTCCATTGAACGCCGACGGCCACACCGTCAACCGCCGCTACCGCGAGCGCGATACCAACTGGCACGACAGCATCACCCAACTGGAACTGCGCGGTCTGTTCGACCTCGGCCCGTGGCAGCACGAACTGCTGATCGGCAGCGAATACGAAAACTTCCGCAAGAACGAGCGCGTTACCACCATTGCCGGCGGCCCTTATGCCATCGACATTTATAAGCCGATCTACGGCCAGCCAAAACCCGACGGCGCGCGCTCGGGCAGCGACTTCTTCGAGCACGTCGAAAGCCACGCCTTGAATCTGCAAGATCAGATCGTCTTCACCGACACACTGCGCGGGATGATCGGTGCGCGCTTCGAGCATTTCGATCAACACATCGACGACCACAGCCGAAACGCGACAAGCGACCAACGTCATGACGCCCTCACCCAGCGAGTCGGCTTGCTCTATCAAGTGACGCCGGAAACTGGCCTGTTCGCCAACGCCTCAACCTCTTTCAAACCGAACAACGGCCTCGACGCCGCCGGCAAATCCTTCGATCCGGAGGAAGGCGTCGGTTACGAAATCGGCATCAAGAACGAGCTGTTCGACGAACGCCTGAGCAGCACCCTCGCCTTTTTCCACATCGACAAGGAAAACGTCCTCGCCCTCGACCCGGCCACCGACACCAGCCGGGCGATGGGCAAGGCGCGCAGTCGCGGCTTCGACCTGCAAGTCACCGGACAGGTCAGCGACGCGGTACGAATCATTGGTGCCTTTGCCTACATTGACGCCGAAGTCACCAAGGGTGACGCGGTGATTCCCACCGGCAGCCGCATTCTTGGCGTGGCCAAACGCAGCGGCAGTCTGCTGGGGGTTTATGAGTTTCAGGATGGCCATTTGCGCGGCTCGGACGTTGGGGCCGCGTTCACCTATGTCGGTGACCGCTCGGGAGAATCCGGCAGCGACTTCGAGTTACCGGCGTATCACACCGTCGACCTGCTCGCGCATTACAAGGCCAGCGACAACGTCACCGTCGGCCTCAATCTGAACAACCTCTTTGACGAGAAGTATTACGAGCGCTCGTACAGCAACTACTGGGTCAACCCCGGCGAGCCGCGCAATTTCACCGTCAGCCTGACTCTCAACCTGTAAAAGGACGTCACCATGCAATACGGCAAACCCCTTGCGCTCATCGCTGCGCTGTTCGCAGGCGAAGTCTCGGCCCATGGCCTGTGGACCGAACAACGGCGCGGCAACATTGAAGTGGTTTACGGCCACGGCGCTGAGGACAACGCGTTCAAGGCAAAGAAAATCAGCGGCGCGTGGGCTTATGACGCGGGCGGCAAGATGATTCCGGTCAGCGTTGAGCGTCTGGCCGATCACGCACGTTTGAAGCCGCTGAAGTCACCGGCGGTGATGGCGGTGGCGCTGAACAATGGCATGTGGTCGCAGACCGCCGACAAAAAATGGATCAATGAGGGCCGCAGCAAAGTGCCGGGCGCTGTCGAGGCGACCGAGACATTTAAATACAGCCTGGCGATTTATCAGCCGGGGGCGAAGTTGCCCAAGCTTGATCAGATCAAATTGCTGATTGTGCCGGAGGTTGATCCGCTGACGGTTGGGCCGGGCAAGTCATTGCCGGTGCGGGTGTTGCTCGACGGCAAACCGGCGGCAGGGGTGAAGTTGATTGGCGACTATCGCAGCGCGCCTGACACGTTGAGCACCGAGACTGACAAGGAGGGTCGGGCGCAGGTGTTGGTGAGGAATGAAGGGTTGAATGTGATTGCGGCGCAGGTTGAAGTGCCGGTGAAGGACAGTGTGGATGTGGATCGTCGTGGGTTGTTCAGTTCGCTGACGTTCCTTGGCGAAGCGCATCACGAGTAAAAGCCGACCCTCACCCCAACCATCTCCCAGAGGGAGAGGGAGCCGACCGAGGTGTCTTGTGAGGTACATCGACCTGAAAGACCGAGTCGATTATGGATTCGGTAAAGCAGCATCAGGTCGGTGCAATTCAACAGCATCCCCCAATCAGTCCCCTCTCCCTTTGGGAGAGGGTTAGGGTGAGGGGCTT